>JAHFOH010000150.1 GCA_023266955.1 Nitrososphaerota archaeon | reverse complement strand
GCTCACATAGACTTTGTGAACGTAAAGTCTTACTTGGGGATCGACGAAAGGGGTCCCCCCAAAATCCTCTCCACTTTGATCGAGGACGTTAAGGGAAGGAAGGTTCTTGTGGTGGACGACCTCATCGATGAAGGTGACACGATGGAGACAGTCACTAAATATGTGAAGACGCGTCATCCGGACAGCATTTCTACTGCCGTATTGTTCATCAAGCCTTGGAGTGGGTTCAAGCCCAATTTCTTCTTAAAAGTCGTTAAGGAGTGGATAGTGTTTCCGTGGGAGCTCAGAGAATTCGGATATCCGAAGCTCCCTAACGCGTAACTGCGTAGAAAGCAAAACGTGAAAAAAATTTCCGGAGAAGTGATTCGCTAATGCTACTTTGGAGTATAGGTTGTGGTGGGCCGGGGCGGATTTGAACCACCGACCTTCGCCGTCTTCTGGATGAGCCCAGTCAGAGCCTAACTGCTTAGAGACGTCCTAGACCAGGCTAGACGACCGGCCCGAAACGAGCAGACGAATTGCTTCTGTTTTATCTTTATAGTGCTTGTCGAATCAAGGGTGAATGTTCGATTCGATTAAATAATGATCGCCTGCCGCCGTCAATCGAATGTCACGCACTTCGCAAATAGCCGAATTCTACAAACTGGACCCGTCTGAGAGACTGAAGTTAGTCAGGGAATTCGCAAATCTGTCGGATGACGAGGTGAAGGTGATTCAGGTAAGCGGAGGGTTGAAGCTCGATCTTGCTGATAGAATGATTGAAAACGTGATTGGTACAATGCCGATACCACTTGGCATCGCTACTAGCTTCTTGATCAACGGCAGAGACTATCTCGTTCCTATGGCTATAGAGGAGGCTTCAGTTGTCGCGGCAGCCAGCAACTCAGCGAAAATGGCCAGAGTGAAGGGGGGTTTCCTCACAAGCAATACAGGACCCGTGATGATTGGGCAAATACAGGCTGTCGGGATGAAGAATCCTTTTGCAGCAAAGATGGATCTAATTGCAGCTAAGGATGAGATTCTGAAAAAGGCGAATGATCAGGATCCAATCCTAATCAAGCTGGGAGGGGGAGCGAAAGACATTGAAGTGAAAGTCATCGACACCATTACAGGACCCATGGTCATTACCGAGCTGATTGTTGATTGTAGGGATGCAATGGGAGCGAATGCTGTCAACACTATGTGTGAGGCTGTCGCTCCTATAGTTGAAAGGGTGGCTAAGGCTCGGGTCTACTTGAGGATCATATCTAATCTTGCAACCAAAAGGTTGGTAAGAGCAAAGGCTGTCTTCGACAAGGAAGTATTGGGCGGGGATGAAGTCGTTGAAGGAATCATTCATGCTTATGCCTTCGCCGCCGCTGACCCGTATAGATGCGCAACTCACAATAAGGGAATAATGAATGGAATCGTGGCTGTGGGAATCGGCTGCGGTCAAGACATTAGAGCCCTAGAAGCTGGGGCGCATTCCTACGCCGCCAGAAGTGGCCGATACAGTCCTTTGACAGTATGGGAGAAGAATGAGAATGGAGATGCTGTCGGAACAATAGAAATGCCGATTGCAGTTGGATTAATTGGAGGGGCGGCTGCTGTTCACCCTGTAGCCAAAGCCAACTTGAAGATCCTAGGAGTGAGATCAGCTATAGAGCTGGCTGAAGTAATGGCCTCTGTGGGTCTTGCACAGAATTTAGCAGCCCTGAGAGCATTAGCAGCCGAGGGAATTCAGAGAGGACATATGAAGTTGCATGCCAGAAATATCGCTGTGACCGTGGGAGCTAAAGCTGAGCAGATAGACATCATAGCCCAGCGTATGGTGGAGGAAAGGAGGATCAGAATGGACAGAGCTAAGGAGCTACTTGATGAACTTACGGCGAAGAGTTCTAGGTAGCTAACCTGAATTTCTCACAGTGCACCGACGGTGCGGTCGCTGGGAATTTATACCCTCAGGTTCAAATCTGTAACGACAGTCTGCAGTTTGGCACCCTAGCCGAGCTTCCTCGTTCCATGTAGGCGCCCCCCGTGTGAAAGAGTGGACCGACTAAATGCGGCTGACTTGGAGTATCGCAGCTTATGAGAGGAGCCAGTGGGGTGCACTCTCCGATGACATACGGAAGTTGCAACGGTTGCTCGTATTTTGTGGTCAGGCTTGAGAGACGGGCATAAATATGAAAGCTGTGCAACCGTCATTGGATGGTTCCGCCCTCGGACAAAAGCGAGAAGAGACTGCTCCAGATCGGCGGTTTGAGCGGAATCTTATCGAATGTTGTCTTCATAATTTCCTTTGTCGCTTTCGGAGATACTCTACCCACGGCGGGGCAGATGGGTCAATTCCTGAGCCTGGTTAGTGCGAACAATTCACATCTTATCTTGTTTAGTGCGGGATGGTTCGCAGGCTCACTTTTGCTTCTAATGTTCTACCTCGCTCTTTACTCCAATCTGAAGAAATCGAGCCCGGGATATGCGACCATCGGAGGCGCCTTGGGAGTTATTTCGGGTGCGGCTTTTGCGGCTTTCCCTATCCTCTCAGCTTCAGCCTTCTCGGGCTTGGCGGGCTTGTATGGCAGCGCCGCAACAGCCGCGAACAAGGCAGTCTTTGCGACTGCAGCTGAGGGAGCGAACGCTATATTGAACGGGGTTCTTGGCGTAGAGGGATATATCAGGGTAATCGCAATTTTTGCTCTAGGTACGGCTATGCTCGGCAGCACATCGTTCGGAAAGAGATATGGGTGGGTCACCATAATCTTCGGTGCGGCATTCGTCGCAGTTTTCATAGCTGCTGTGTACGCGCCTGTCTTTTACATCGTAGACGGGTTCGTGTATCTTGCCTGGTCGATCGTCGCAGGACAGAAGCTGTTGCGTTTGTCGAGACGCTTGAGCCCTTAAATTCCATGTAGGGGTCACAGGCTCAGTTTTCGGAAAATCTGCGGTTCTATCCCGCCGTGAGCAGTCGCAGAAATTCAAATCGACAGGAGGCCGTTAGTTAGGTTTCGGGAAAGACGAGAGCGTGGCAATGTAATTCTTGCCCCGGCCGGGATTTGAAGCCGGGTTTCTGGTGGAATCTCTTTAGGGAAATGTCGCTGCGAGTGTAAGAGACACAGGCGAGCGGATAGCTTTCCTTTTTGTTCGGATGAAACTTTGTTCCACATGCTTGTAGATGGAGCAGCTACAGCATGCCTATCTTCTCCAGAAACTCTTTCTCTTCTTTCAAGATACGCATGGTAACCTCTAGGAACTCCGAGTCACGTACGCCTGAATTCTTTGATTTCATGACCCTTAAGCCAGCCCTCAATCTCATCCCGCGTATAAAATCCTTCGCGTATTCCCTGAAGCACCCTTGGATCATGCACAACGGTGGTGCTCTCTCCATTCATCTCTAAGAAGCCCTTCGTAGCTAGGTACGCAGTCCTTCTGTTGCCGCTGGCAAAGTGGTGAGTCCGTACCAAACCAATCAAGAGGGTCACGGCCTTATAGTTGATATCCCTCTCCTGCTCTCTGACCCCTCTCAGAAGGTCGTCTAGCCCGCTTCGCCTCGACTTGAACCAGATTCCAAAGACCGCCCTTGGGCGTATTCTTCACCGGTCGAGTCACGAACAAGGGTCAAAAAAATCTTACGTATGTGGATGAATGGAAACCAGGTGAAGGAAATATGTCACGAAAGTAATCAAGACAGCCTTTCTCTGTAGCCTCGCAGAGAGCAGATTCGAGGAAGGTTATCTTGCAGAACACCAAGTGTCTTGCGTTCCTGCAAGTTCCAACATACTCATTTTCTCATTCTCAACGGTCCTTATGGTTGCTGGAGTAACCATGAGGATAATGGGAGTCAGGAGTCGCACAGATAAGTCAAAGAAAGATGCGGCCGAGTGAATCCTGTTGGTTCTTCACCCAATGGCCCGTGATGGCGGT
>JAHFOH010000149.1 GCA_023266955.1 Nitrososphaerota archaeon | reverse complement strand
ATTTACCGTTGCAACGATCCCGCCAGGACATTATAGTATTCATGTTACGGCAGCGGGCTTTTTAGAGAAATTCTTCACAGTTACAGTTCGTGAAGGGGAAAGCTCAAAGGAGAGCATTAAGCTGGTCTCATACAAGTAAGACTCCTCATAACAACCAAAAAGCTAGCATAGTTATACACTAGAGTAACATGACCTTGGTCGTCTCTGTTCATGCGGCAGCTTGCACGAAATTCACTTTGGTATCTTCAGTGCCGACCCCTGATGGCGCCCATGCTTAGCCCTCTAACGAGTTGCTTCTGTATTAGGTAACCGAAGATAATCACCGGTATTGCTGTCAAAACACTCAATGCCGCCATGGGGCCGTACGCGGTTCCGATTGCAGCCTGGTATTTCAGGAGCTGGATTGGAAGGGTGGTGGCTTGAAAACGTGTGAGGATTAGAGCCACGCCGAATTCTGTCCAGCTGAGAATGAATACGAAGAGAGCGGCTGCGGCAAGTCCGCCCTTGACCAGCGGCAGAACGATCTTGAATGGAATGGTCCACCTAGAAACGCCGTCTAGTGCGGCAGCTTCCTCTACTTCTTTGGGAATTTCGTCGATAAAGCCCCTAACAATCCAGATTACAAATCCTACATTGACGCCAAGATAGATTATGATCAGCCCTGGTATGCTGTCGACAAGGGCAAAAGTTGTGAAGAAGACTAGTAGCGGTATCAACACAGCGACTGGAGGAAGCATTCGTGTAGTAAGCACGAAGAAGTAGACGGAAGCGCCCCCCGTCTTGTACCTCGATATGCTGTATGCTGCCATATATCCAATGATGACTGCTAGTGCTGTCGTGCCTACCGCTGTAACCGTGCTGTTAATCAAAGGACGAAGCGCCGGTACTAGCACTCCTCCCACAGCCACTATATTAGGGGCTGGAAGACCAAAGATAGCCTCATAATTTTCAAGTGTTGGCTTTGCCGGAATCCACACCACCGGCCTAGCGAACCAGTCGAAGACTGGCTTAAAGGAAGTTGAAACCAACCAAAAGAGGGGGAAGAGCGCAAATACGGATACTAAGACCATCAGTGCGTAGTAAAGGATTCTTTTTACCAAAGTCTCACTCGCCCGCCTTAGGTAATAAGGGTCTAGCGGCCCGCAGGGTGATTATCACAATAATGACAAATATGAAAATGGCACCAGCCGATGCATATGCGATGCGCGCAAACTGGATACCGAATTTGTACAGAAATATCGAAATGGTCTCGGTGGCTGTCCCAGGACCGCCCGCAGTCATTATGAAAGGTACATCGAAGATCTTAAAGGCCTCCAACGCTCTAATTATCAACGCTATCGCAATGATCGGCTTCAGCATTGGCAGCATAATGCGCCGAAATATTTGCCTCTCCGAAGCACCCATCACTCTCGCAGCTCTTATCGGATCAGACGGCAAGGCCGTCATCCCAGCGTAAAGCAAAAGGAACATGAAAGGAGTCCACTGCCAGACATCCGCTAAAATCACAGCCATGAATGCCGTTGTTGGTACACTAAGCCAGTCCGTGGTTACAGTTGTGCCTGACAAACGGCTGAGCACGTCGTTTAAGGCTCCCTGGCTAAAGAATATGGTCTGAAAAGTGAATCCGGAAACCGCGGGCACAATCATCATAGGTACGAGCATGAATGATGCAAAAACTGACTTAGCGCGGATATCCCAAGAAAAGAAGGCTAAAGCTACCGCCAAGCCGATCAGAAACTCTAAAGAGACAGCTGCACCTAAAATGATAAGCGTGTTTATTATGGCCCCTTGAAATCTGGCAAAGAGCAGTATGTCGACGTAGTTCTGCGTTCCTATGATCGGCGCTTTGTACCACGGTCCAAGGATCGGCTCCCAGTTGGTTAAGCTGAGGTAAATAGCGAGAACGAACGGGACGATAAGGAGGAAATTGATAACAACTTCTAGAGGAAGTATCAGAAGTACATTAAACTTGAACTTCTGACCAAGCCAGCCGAATCTGTTCGCTTTAGCCAATCGCTACACTCACCGAATAAGCACTTAGCTTTCTAGGCTCGATCCTTTAAAAATAAAAGGGGTGGTGCCCTCGTGGGCATCCCTAACGTCGTTCTAAGTTCTTCACGTGATTCCGTGGAGTTCCTTTAAGGAAACTGGGAAGTTTTGGACGACCCACTGCCAGCGTTCGAATTGCTTGTCTCGACCGACGCGGTCGATAACCGCCTCTGCACCCTTCTGCATGTTCTTCACTGTCGTGTCCACATCCTGAAGATCGGTGAAGTATGCATTCATCTGGGTGCCCCAGTTGTCTTGGATCTCCTTCAGGCCCTGCAGCCGAAACGGCATGACAGCTGTCGGAATGATGATGTCAAAGGCTTCCATAGCTCCGCGTCGTCCTGGTTCGATATCAGGGTTAGGTGGCCAGACTGCAGCGAAAGTGCGGATCATTCTACTATCTGAAGACTGGCACGTCCTCGCGTGATCAGATATGGCGCCTGGGTTCGCGAGAGATTCTGTATAGATTTCCGGGTCAGTTAGCCACTGACCAAGCAAGTATGGAAGCTCAGGGACCTTCTGCGTCGTCTTGCCCCATTTCGCTACTACATAGGATGTCTGGTCGAAGACAATAGTTGTTCGAATGAGTTTGCCGTTCGTCACATAGCCGGGAACGTGGTAGACACCGTAACCCTGTCCTCCAATTGGACCGGGCCATTGGGAGATCGAAGCCCACGAGATTGTCTGGAAGACCTTCTTAACCGAATAGTCCGGCATCATCTGCCGCCAAGAGATTTTTAAGGCGTCCTTTGATTGGAAAGGCGTGAACTTCTTCATATCCTCTAGAGCCTTCCTAGCTGCCGAACTATCGATAGTCACATTCTTGTTCTTGTCGAAGAGCAGGCCGCCGAGCTCGAGGAACCGGATGCGGAATTCGATATTACTGAACCAGTTGTCACGGAAGAAGTACCCGCCTCGGAGAGTCGGAGTAGTGCCGTCTGGGAGAAGCTGCTGTGGTCCCTTATACCCGTCGAAGAATACAGCCATGTCGTAAACTTGGTCCCATAACGTTGGCCCGTCCACTGGGAGAGGATAGCCAAACTGCTTCTCGAACGCTGCTTGAACCTTGGGATCAGTAACGATGTCCCGGCGATTGTAGTAGCTAAACCAGTCCCCACATCCAGGGAAGCCCCACAACTCTCCGGCTGCATCTCTGTATGAACGCTCGAAGGGTTTGTACAGAGGACACGGTCCTGAATTCAATTCGGGATTATATGTCTTCTCGAATGCGCCGAGAGGAATTATTGTGTCTGCACCGATGAAGTCGTATAGGAAGTCGATCCTTTGACTCATGAAATCCCATGTGCCGGCTTTGGTGATACCTTCCGAGATGGCCTTATCATAAAGCTCGAGATCGAGCAGGATGTCTACTTCCAGTGGAATGCCAGTTAGGCCTTCCCATTTCTTCGCGATATTAATGGCCTTTTGGACACCTACACGTTCAGTGCCTTCCTTTGGAATAATGTTGTTCGACGCAAAATCCACCAACAGCCACCGCATCTTCGTCCCTTCGGGAATCTTTCCTGACGCCCTAAGTTGCTTTACGGCATTTACGGCGCGTTCAGCAGGTGTGGCTCCTAGAGTTACCGGTGCGACAGTTTGCGTCTCAGTCACTGTCTTAGTTTCTATTCTCGTCGGCGCTAATGATTGACCAGCTAACACTCCGCCTGCGCCAGCTACAACAGCGACTCCAACAACCGTAGCAGTGGTAGCCACCTTGCTAAGCGCTTCACGCCTAGTGATGCGACGTTTGAGGATGCTTAAGCGCTCTTCGTCGTTCTCTTTACGGTCATCAGAATTGACCAAAAGAATTCAATGACCCCCCGCATAAAGCTGATATAAACTTATGTGGCGAGTT
>JAHFOH010000033.1:1568-11494 GCA_023266955.1 Nitrososphaerota archaeon | reverse complement strand
ACTCTTGGGCTTCTTAGGGGGGTATATGAGTCTTAGAGCCCTCCAGTGGAATCCATAAGATATGAAGGCTAGAAGCGGTAAGACGTAAACCACAGTATTGAACATTCCATGAAGATACACTCCGTCAAAGAATCGTCCCAATATCCCCGGGCATGGCGTGCAACCTGTCTGGAGGAATTGGATGATCCTGACAGAGTGCTCGAAAACATGGTAGCTCTGAATTGAAAGCCCTGCAAGGAAGGCGTAGCAGGCGAATCGTTTTTCACCTGCTGGTCCATTAGTCCTATAGAATTTGCACTGGAAGAAGACGAATGCAAGAAGACCAAAATACAGGCTGTTAAAGACGAAGTGGTTCCATTCTAAGTCCAGAAAGAACAGGATTCCATGAGAATCACGAACACTCAAGCCGAGAATTGCATGTTGATAGACCTGCGCTACATGTTCTACCATGTGAAACGTCTGAGCAACCAGCGCTGCTGTAAACACGAAGACGGTTGTTCTTCCCGCATCAAGCGCGACTGTCGAGACTTGAATAGTTGCTGACAGCCTTTGCACGGTTTTTCCCCCCATCTGTTTCTTTATAGACCTTGTTACCCAAGCAATACCGGCAGGCGGCCTATGTCATCCCTCAGCCAGAGGATTTCGCCATCGATTTGATTTATTGCCAGATGGGACCGTTACTGGAACGCGATCCCGATGATTCCCAGCAAGATTAACCCAATCCCTAGTCCTTGCCACCACCTGACCCGATCACCCAATAGAGCCCTAGCGCCGAGAACGGCTACTACAGGGTTTGAGGCAACGATTGGAACGATTGTTGAGAAATCGTTTCTAACAATGTTTGCAGTGTAGGCTAGGAAACCAGTCACATCTAGGACCCCTGCAATTGATGCGAGAGTGAGGGATGTTACCCATGTTGAGCCTGCAGCAGGTCTAACCGGAAATCTTCGTGCCAAGAATAATGTGGCTGTCGCGGAGACGCCGATTATCCTGAACCACAGAATAGTCTCGAATCCTCCGAAGCTTTGTGAGACAGGCTTCAGCATAAGAATTACAGCGGCCCAAGACAGCATCGCAGCCAGAGCGGGTCCAGCTCCCGCTTGAAGGGAAGTCTTCGTAAAACGAGCTCCTTTCCATTCAACTGTGAGTAAAGACAAACCAACGAACGTGAGGATAATCGCAGCTAGCTTGAGAGGTAAGACTACCTCGCCAAACAAGAAAATAGCAAGCGTAGTGGCAATCACACCCCAAGCTGAGGAGATTGGTGTCACGGTGGAGACGATGCCTCTGGCGAGTCCAAAATTGAAGAACATGTACGCGATGACATTAAGGATACCAGCAATGAAGAGTAGAGGAGCTTTATCGAATAACGGAAGTCGCAACGCGCCTACCGCGATGGAAACTGGGATTAAGAGAGCAAGACTCACGGCTTGAAAATAGAGAGTAAGTTGCCAGAAGGTTAATCCCCTTAAGCTTCTCTTGGCTGCGATATCGGCAAAGCCCCAGGCAAACAGGTTAGTGAAAGCTAGCCCTATGGTAAGTGCATCAGGCAAATTATTGCTCTTCTCAGAAATGTGAAGTCATTGACTGATAAGGTTAGGTCAAGTTCTCCATTTATGCCCCAGAGACTTCTTGACGCCTCTGCATATGCAAACCTAGATAACTAACCCGCGCGAGAAAGCTTTGCGACCTTTTCAAACTCATAGAGAACACGCCCTATCACTACATGCGCCTCCAAAGGATATTCATGAATAGAATATACGGCATTTAGATGGTCTGAAATGCGCTCTGAGAAATGTCCTCTTGGAAAGCCTCCAACCACAATTACGGGTTTCTTTTCACCACTCAGCTGAGTAGCGACCTCATTAGGGTCACTTCGCTCTCCCAGTCTGGAAAGACCGACAGTCACAGATGGATCGAGTTCAGAGACCAATTGATCGAATCTTTGCTTCTTCAATGTGAGAAGGAGTCGATCATCACTTTTGACGACCTTTTCCCTGAAGAGCTTCTCGATTAATCCTTGGAACCGGAAGTAGGACTTGGGAAGTCTAACTCCTTGTTCCACATTCATGACGTAGTCGCTGTAGGTGTGGACAAAAACGGCTAGACTATTGTCGGTGTATAGTGGCGTAGATGTAGCTTCGAGGAGAGCAAAATGCACGAGATCCGGTCTTCCCCTTTTGGCAGCATCTCTGACCTTAAGCATAGCTGCGTGATGATAGCTGCGGTCTAGGAGAATCTCAGCGGGGTTCTTGCCGTGAGACCTAGCATTACGAGTTACCGAAGGATGAGATTGAATCTCTTTTGGAATTGTCTCCAGTGCCGACTCAACTAAGATGAATGTCAGCAAACCGAGAAAGTTCTCTAACCCTTTTTATTAAGCAAAGTAATTCGGAGCGTTGTTGAAGGGCAAGGCAGCAGCCTCTCAAAGAATAGATGCCATCCTCGAAGAGGCTCTGAAGACTGCAAGTACGAATATGGAGCTAGCGCAAAAACAGGCTCGCCTTGCAAGGAGAATCGCTATGAAACATACCATCAAACTCCCGTATCAGAGGAAACAACTTTTCTGTCACAAATGTAAGAGATTCATTGTTCCAGGAATAAATGCGAGAATAAGGCTGACCAGGAGCCCCATTAGAGCTCTAAGAATAACCTGCCTAGAATGCGGCTACGTCTATCGTCGCATTCTAGAAAAATAGGGGGTGGGTAGGGGGCTAACCTTCGACCAGCGTCTCAGTGCTTTTGACTCCGCTTATGGCATTCACTTTGTGCGAAAGCTGGGACGCTCCTTTGTGATCCACTGTTCTTGCGAAAACTACAACATCGTATCTTCCCAATACGTTATTCGCCTTTTTTACATCCTGCAAGGCTTTGACCGCTTCAAGAACCGAGCCTCCCTTACCCGGTAACGCACGAACGAGAATGCAGACATTAACCATTCTTCTCACCTACAACCCAACGAGCGTTTCAGAAGCCCTTACTCCCCTTAGGCCATTAACTTTTAGTGCAATTGCGCCCAAAGTCTTCAGGTCAGGAACCTCAACTTCGGCAACCACGTCCCATCTCCCGAATGTGATAAAGGCACGTTTGACACCCTTTACCTTCTTGACTGCCTTCAATACATCTCGACCCCTACCCGATTGATACTGCACGAGAATACATGCGGACACCATCTCGTTTCCTTGAGAATATGAGGATTGAGGTTATTATTTATCTCTTGAGAGTCGCTAAAACCTAAATAACGGACGCCTTAGGGTTCGGCGAAGGCTGCTGCGTTCTTGCCGACCGTCTATGACGTCCCCGCAGACTTATTGATCAAGAAGTTAGCAGATCATTTAAGGAGGGTTCCCCAGATTACACCCCCCTCTTGGAGCTATTACACCAAGACAGGTTCGCATGCAGAACGTCCCCCTCAGGACAAGGACTGGTGGTTCACGAGAAGCGCTTCTCTGCTACGAAAAATCTACTTGCATGGACCTATCGGTTTGAATGACTTGCAGTCGGTGTATGGAGGAAGAACAAGTGTTGGGTATTCTTTGGCGCACCATCGGGATGCCTCGGGATCGGTGGTAAGGAAGGCGCTTCAGCAACTCGAGGCAGCCGGCTTTGTTTCGAAGCAGCAGGGTAAGGGAAGAGTCTTAACCAGCAAAGGAACAAGCTTATTGGATAGGCTCAGTAACGAGCTTTTTGAGGAGCTTCAGAAGACGAAGCCTTACCTGTCCAGATACGCCTAGAGTGTGAGTAGGATGTCGGAGCCAAGCGGTGGATTAGAGGCGGCTGGTGCAGAGGAGCGGAAGAGGCTCGTTAGGGAGAAAACACTCAGAGTCATCCTAACTCCTGAAGCTAGGCAGAGGCTCACGAACGTCAAAATAGTCAAACCAGATATTGCTGAGGTTGTTGAGAATTACATCTTACAGTTAGTCTCCTCAGGAAGGCTTAAGCGTGCGCTCAGCGATGATGAACTAAAAGAAATCTTGGCTTCCATCCAGCAGCCGAAGAAAGATTTCAAGATCAGATGGGCGTAATTGACAAGCAGAAAACCTTCAGGACTCAAGAAACGTCTCTTGAGCAAGATTCGGGAGAACTATCCTGTTCCAACATGGGTTGTTGTACGAACGAAGAGACAGGTAAGGACAAACCCTCAGAGGAGGAACTGGCGGCGAAGAAAAATGAAAATCCGTTAGCGTGTGAAAATGATTGAGCGAAGAAAAGCCAAAGGAGGAAAAGCCGCTTTCAAGAATCTATACCGTTCCCCTTAGGCGCGCTTGGGTTGCGCCACGGCATCGCAGAGCTATTCGAGCGATAAATCTTCTGAAAGAGTTTGCTCGACGACATATGAAATCTTCTGAAATTAGAATCGACACTCAATTGAATGAGCTAATGTGGGAAAGAGGCATCAGAAATTCACCACGGAAAATTACCGTGCAAATGAAGCGGGATGAGGATGGAGTGGTTACTCTGTCTTTACCGAAGGAAGAGCAAGCTTAGCCTCTGAGTATTACTCAATATTAAGCAGCCCTTCTATTCTCAGGTGTAAGGCAGACTCCGGCTCAAAGTCCAGCTCTCTCCCGATGAGCACGTTCGAAAGCGGATCGTAGTCGTCGAACTTGGTGGTCTTGAATCCCGAAGCGAGCAGGATGGCTGATAAGTCACCGGCTCCCCCCATGCTCATGCCGTAGTCGATCTGAGTCGATCCGCCTAGGAGGTTTCCGAGTCGACTCACTGAAGCCGACATCTCATTTGCGGAGAAGTTCTCATCACTTACGAGGTAAAGGAGTGCCCTACTGGCTTCACCAGGAGCAGTTGTTCGATATATTGATTGAACAGTTGCGTTAACGACCTCTTCGGCACTATTCGCCGAGGGTGTCCTCTGCAGAGAGAGAATAGAATAACCGTCATGGGTAACAGTGTCCATAAATTTGATTAGACCTATCCCGAATTCCTTCTCATTAGGCGGAGCCAGAATCCTGTTTATTGCGGAACAGACGTTTTCGTTCGCCTGACGATAGAGTTGAAGAAGGGGCTTTTTTGGAGCACTCACAAGGAACTCGTCGTTGTCGACTACAATGACACCTTGACTTAGAGTTCGAAGGTGTCTGAGGGCTACACCGGCGTAGAAATGTTTGGCTTTCTCGAATTGATAAGGCATTACTGCAACGCAGATGACGGTGGCGCCTAGTTCACTCGCTGTAGCGGCAATCAAAGGCGCGAGACCCGATCCAACTTTCCCTCCTAGTCCTGCGACCACAAAAACAAAGGAATAATCTTTGAGAACGGTTCGAATTTCCGGAAGGTATCGAGATCCAATTCCCCTTACAAGGCTCGGCGTAGCCTTGCGACGTGTCTCGTAGGGAATGAGGAGTTTGTCTCCCCCGGTGCAAAAAGTCAAGTCACCTTCATCGCAGCTTACGAAACAGAATTTGTCAACCTGAGTCCCCAAATCGTGAAGCTGGCTAACTATTCTGCATCCCGCACTACCCACACCAATGATCAAGCTACTCTTACTTGCTGACTGGAGTTCTAAATTGGAGAAAGAACCTGACAATTGCATCCATTGCAGAATTATTACCGCTTTAATGGGACGATAGGACTAAGTGATGAACAACTTGTTCGGAATTTTATACAGAAATTTTTGTTGCTCTCAATCAGTTATGTTCAAGGGTTAACATACCCACATATGTAGGGACGTGTATGTTGATGCTTCTACATTACCTGAGCGTTCGATCCTGGAGAAATGCGGCAGCAGAAAATTCCGGCGGGAAAGGCTCCTCTGATCTCTCCACAAGCATTCTTACGAAACCGGGTGAAACCTCAGCTCTCACAGCGGCATAACCGTACTTAGACGTGAAGCCTGATAGTGAGGCAGCCCAACATTCTGAAAACTCTTGGGAAACTCCTGCCCCTACTGAATGAAGTTCAAATTTATTCCCGCTATTGCCATCTGTCAGGATATCCAGCCTCTTAAGCCCCCAAACCTGTCTTCCTATTGATGCAGCTGTAGCCAGATCTGGAGCATGCATCCGAAAGTAGGTCGCCAACTCTCTCCCTGTGCTACGCCAAGCGTTCACCAGATCTTCTCTGTAAGCACTGTAGAGCTTTCGTACCATGAATTCAGTAAGTGAGAGTGGAATCGGGCTAAGATTCATCTCGCTATGAAATCTTCTCGTTGTCAATAGCTCCGGAACGAGAGAAAGGTTGCCTTCGTTCTCGCAGACCCGCAGGGCCACATCGAGACATTCGTTGGCCAGTGCAAAGAGAGTCTTATTCTGCCTCTTCGCCTCCGTCGCAAGCCTTTCTGCCACCCCAGCGTCTACAGCAATGTTCACTCTGCGCAATAGTGCGCACACCTGTGTGCAAACATACATATCCGTATAATGTTGAAAAGGTTGACGTTAAGATGCAGAAAGTTGACCTGCTGAGCCACTTTTCTTAAAATTGCCCTCATCTAAGGAGCGAGTTTGGTCGATTTATACGGATTGTCAAGAGATCGTCCAAATTATGAGGGACCGAGGGTGATAGAGGGAAATAGGGAGGAGCTAAACAGTTACAGGTGAATGAAGGTTTCTCTGGACTTACATCTAAACTGGAACAGCTGTGAGGCAAGAGGAAGTCACGCCTGTTACCTGAGCTCTTACGATGCGCCCAATGGGTACTTTCCCCTTGATAACAATCGGTTTGTAGGCGAAGTTCCTGGCCACCATGGCTCCTTTCACTTCCTCATCAATCAAGGCTTCACCAGTCCATCCTATCCATCTCTTGTTGTTCTCCAGCTGCACCTCCTTTATGATTCCATGGAGATTGTTGCTTCTGCGCTTTACGGCCATAACGCTCAATTGAGACATCTCGGCGGCAACGGTTCCGGGTCGAGCACCATATCTCGAGAGGTTCACGACACTAGGCCTACTCTTCGTGACGAGTTCGACAGTTTCTCGAAAATCTTCATCGGTTTCACTGGGAAAGCCTACTATGATGTCAGTGCTTATCGTGATGTCAGGAAAGAGCTCTCTAGCTCTAGAGACCATTTGGTAGAAATCTTCGACGGTGTAACCCCTTCTCATCAACTTGAGAATTCTGTTGCTTCCACTCTGGACGGGAATATGCAGGAACTTGAAGATCCTCGGGTTGCGATACACTTCAAGAAGTTCATCAATAATCTTCCTCGTGAGCAACGGGTTCATCATCCCAACCCTTACGAAAAAGTTGCCAGGCACATCGCAGACCATCTGCAGCAGCTCGGGAAGGCTTGAGCCTATCTCTCTGCCATAACAGCTGTTGTCCGTTGAGGTAAGCCAAATCTCATTACAGCCTTCAGCGACACTCTGCTCCACTTCCTTCACAATATCGGTGGGAGGAAAACTTCTCAAGACTCCCTTAGCTATCTTCACTTGGCAGAAGGTGCAGCTACTGAGACATCCCGTTGATATCTCAACGACTCCCACAACAGGGTTGACTCTAAACCTTGGAAGGCCGACTTTAGGTGCCTTCGAATCTTCAATCAGGATGGCACGCTCTCCTCTCAGCGCTGCGCTAACTGCGTCAACAGCTTTGTCCACAGTATTCGGTCCAAGAAGAGTTGCAAGCGGATTGATCTTCTCGATGATCGACCTTTCAGTCTTCGGCATGCATCCCGCAACTACCAGAGGCTTAGCCAGATTCGTTAGACTCTGGATGCGATTGGACATCCTCTGAGAGGTTACTGTCTTGACGGTGCAGGTGACTATTACGTTGACATCGGCTTCTTCTGGAGAATTCGCCAGCTGAAAGTCACTCTTCTGGAGGAGGCCCATTATCATTTCTGAATCAGCTAGGCTCGCACTGCAACCATATGCCTCCACATACACTGATTGAACCAACTAACCACCTGCTATCGGCGGCAGAATAACGAGGATATCCTTGCTCCTAAGAACGGTTCGGTCGTAGCCATCTCTACCTATATTTTCTCCATTGATGAGAATGGAAAGATTCCCTTTAAGGTGCCCTTTGTCATCGAATACATAGTTCCTTAGCCTCTCTCCGTAAATCTCAGTAAGCTTGTGAAGCACCTCGTTTACTGTCGATCCCCTTTCGACTTGAATCTGTTCCTCTCTCTTTCCTACGATATCTCGTATAGCTGCGAAGTATTTGATATGGATGAGGACTGATTTTGCTCCTGTCTCACGAGTTTGCAAGCAAAAGCCCTATTGAGTGATTAGAGCATTAGAAGACAGGCCTGACATTGACACGTCAATCAACATGCTATGCTTGATTCACGAGTTTGTTGACTAGATCGTCTTGCATGTGACCTTGGCAAAGAACTATCACTTTCTTCAATCCAGGGATGTCACTAGTCGCTTTTTTGATGTCCATTCCTATGTTTACCGCAATAGGACTGTATGGGGAAGTGGGGCTGAAAACAATCTTCGCTATGCCGTCCTCAACTATTTTCACTTCGGTTACTATGTTGATTTCCCCGAAGGTTCTGTTCGTCTCAACATCCTTGATTTGGCTAACTTTATCGATGATTTGCTTCTCAAGTTCGCTCAATAGAGGCTTCGCCACCACTCCATCAGAAATTATTTATAATTTCAGCCACTGAAAACATCTCAGGCTAATTTCACATTAGAGCTTAGGTATCTTCCGCCAATTAAGAACCAGCGTTGCAGGATGAGAGGCTTTAACCTCATCTAACTTACTAACCGCCGTGTTGTTAGGAGCGTTGGTTATCCTTAAACGTGCCACTGGGTCTGTAAGAGCCGCGCGGGCAGTCTGGTTAAGTATGTTCGCATATTGATCCAGGTTCTCGAAGGGTTCCGTTTCAGTTGGCTCCACCATCAGTGCCTCATCTACGATTAGAGGAAAATACGTTGTCGGTGCGTGAACTCCTTCGTCAAGAAGCGACTTAGCAATCTCCATGGTGCGCACTCCAGCTTTATCCTTCAAAGGTTGGCAGCTGACTACAAACTCATGTTTTCTGGGAGTGCTCTCTGCGTATGGAAGGGAGTAGGCATTTTGGTCAAGCTGTTTGAGCAGGTAGTTTGACGCTAAGACCGATTGTTCAGAGACTTTCTTTAGACCTCCACTTCCGAGCATGGAGATGTAGACATATGCTCTAAGAAGAACACCAATGTTCCCGTGGAAACCTTTCACCCGACCTATCGACTTCGCCAAGACGTAATTCAAGTAATAGCCTCGCGACCGTCTCTCGACTGTCGGGATGGGCAGGTAGTCGGCAAGCTTCGAAACAACTCCTACTGGTCCAGCCCCAGGTCCCCCTCCACCATGAGGTGTTGAGAATGTCTTGTGCACATTGATGTGAACTATGTCGAAGCCCATATCACCAGCCCTGACTCTTCCTAAAAGGGCATTCATGTTCGCCCCGTCATAGTACATGAGTCCTCCTGCATCGTGGACGAGCCTTGTGATTTCAATGATGTTTCTTTCGAAGAGTCCGAGCGTGTTTGGAACTGTGAGCATCATTCCTGCGGTTCGTTCAGAAACCTTCTCTTTCACACTCTCGATGTCTACTTGACCCTCCCTGTTTGAGGGGACCTTCACAACCTTGAAACCCGCCATAGCTGCGCTTGCAGGGTTAGTTCCGTGAGCTGAATCTGGTACCAGCATTTCGTCCCTGGTTTCCAACTCTCCTTTATCGCGAATGTACGCTCTCATGATAAGGGCACCGACGAACTCGCCTTGAGCTCCAGCTGCTGGAGCCAGCGACACCTTGTCAGTGCCAGTTATCTCAGCTAGCATTTGTGAAAGATTATACAGTATTTCGAGAAGACCTTGTACGGACTCCTCAGGCTGATGCGGATGCGCATTGATCAGTCCGCGATTCCTACCTAACCTTTCCGAAACCTTCGGATTGTATTTCATTGTGCAGCTTCCTAAAGGAAACATTCCACAGTCGACCCCGAAGTTCATTTGTGAGAGACGTACAAAGTGTC
>JAHFOH010000033.1:0-1468 GCA_023266955.1 Nitrososphaerota archaeon | reverse complement strand
CAGAGTGCTTGGTTAGTGCAAATGTTTGATGATGCCGCTTCTCTCCTGATATGCTGCTCTCTCGTCTGGAGGACCATGCTGAACCCCCTCTTCGAACCGTCTTTTGTGGTGGTCATACCGATGATTCGGCCTGGCACTTGCCTAATGAGCTGTGGATCCTCTTTTGTTGCGAAGATGCCTAGCAATGGTCCTCCGAAATTCATGTGGAGGCCAAGTGGTTGCCCCTCCCCCACCACTATATCGGCACCATAGTCTCCCGGAGGCTTCAAAATGCCAAGAGACAACGGGTCAATGCCAACGATGTAAAGGGCTCCAGCTTTGTGAACCAATTCAGAGATGCGATCCACTTCTTCCTCGATTATTCCAAAGAAGTTTGGGTTCTCCACGTAAACTGCTGCCACTTCATCTCCAAGTGCTGCAGAAAGTCCCGTGACAACGCTTTGACCACTTTTATGATCAAAATCAAATGTACGAACACTTATTCCAAGGGGCTGACAGTATGTCTGAATAACTTCAAGCCTTTCGGGACCTACATTCTTGGAAACGAGAATGCTTCTCCTCCCCTTAACTCGAACCGCCATCCTCGCAGCTTCAGCTGCCGCATTTGGCCAATCATAGAGTGAGCTGTTCGCCACATCCATGCCCGTTAACTCACAAATCAGGCTTTGATATTCGAAGAGTGCTTGAAGCATTCCCTGACTGATTTCTGGTTGATACTGAGTGTAAGAGCTGTAGAATTCTGTTCTAGATGTAATCTCGTCAACTGCAGCCGGAACATGATGCGGCCACACGCCTCCTCCTAGAAAGCAGAGGTATTCGGGATGGACCTTATTTTTAGAGAGAAGCTCCTCTACATGCCTCTCGACCTCGAACTCGCTTTTCGCCTGAGGTAGGTCCAGTGGACGAGCTAAGAGCAGCTTCCTAGGAATATCTTCAAACAGCTTGTCTACTGATTCCGCTCCAATCTTCAGAAGCATCTGCTTCGTGATGTTTGGGTGAGAGTTTGGAAGAAAATGATGTGTTTCGCCCAAGAGCCTCTCTTGGGGACCTGGGATTGACTGTTAAAATACATTGGTCGCAGGATTGATTCTGTCGATGAGCTAACTTTACAGCTATCCGAGCCCCCTGATTTCTTCGCTCAGAAGCTGATACGCTTTTGGTCCGAACTTCTCCTCAACAATCATGATTATGTCCTCATAGCCGAGAAATGCGTCGAGGATATTGATGCCGTTCCTGTGTCGTAACAACTAGGACCTACATACCCTTCGAAGGCTTCACTGACGGCAAGAAGATTGAAGCTGACGATGCCCTTGCTCTAGTTCTACTGGGCGTAAGGGAGAACGTTCCGAAGGTCCTTCAAGCACTGAAGCAACTTCCTCACATCTATGGCGCATTCGTGGTACCCGGTGAGTTCGACATCCTCGCTACTCTACATGGTAGGAACTACGAGGAGATCGTCTCTCAGGTT
>JAHFOH010000148.1 GCA_023266955.1 Nitrososphaerota archaeon | reverse complement strand
ATAACCCTATTCGATTCCACAGGGATAGCCCTGCAAGACTCCGTGGTTGTGATAAGAGAATACAAGAGAGCGGTCGAAAGAGGAGTTGGGATAGAAAAAAGAATGGTCGTCTAACTGAGTCTTTATGGATCAGGATCATGAGCTCATGGCGCCGATCCCCCCGTTAATCAGGAGAAACACTCTGTATCTTTCGACAGCACAGGCTCTCCACAGTATCATACTACAGGTCAATACAGTTCTTGCTGCACTAGTCATTCTTCAGCTGAGTGGCTCGCCTGCTCTGGCTGGGCTCGGCGCGGGTGTTGTGTGGGGAGGGAGGCTACTGATTGTGTATCAGTCAGGTCGGTTGATGGACCGGTTCGGACGAAGAATAATCCTGATTCTCGGAGTAGCATTATCAGCTGGAGGAATCGTGGTGCTTGGCTTCTCGGCACTTTACCAGTCGACCATTGGCTTCATGGCAGGACTAGTCGTCTTCGGTCTGGGTACAGGTGTTATGCAACAGAACAGAGTGGCGGTGGCCGACATGTATCCAACAACTCGTCGGGCTGAGGCGGTTGGGTACTTGCTCACGGCCAGTGTAGTTGGTACCATCTTAGCAACGGTGTTCATATCCAGCACAGTAAGGGTGGCACCATTTTTGATATATGACCCGTTCGTTCTACCATACTTCGCATCACTTCCGATTCTAGCAGGCATAGCTGCTCTAATCTTGCTTGTTCGACCTGACCCTCAAGATATAGCAAAAGATCTGCATCTTTACTATGGGGAACCAGATCTTGAAAATTCTTCCATGCGTGAAGGCGCAAACCCGCCTCCAAGCCTGAAGGTCCTTGCTTCCGTCCCACTTCTGATCGCCTTCGTGTCCTCAGCTCTGGCTCAAGGGAATATGACGATGATCATGTCTTTGGTATCTTTGGTCCTACACGCCCACCACATCGACGTACCTTCTATCTCCCTCTCCGTTACAATTCATTTCTTGGGCATGTTCTCCTTGGCTCTACTCCTAGGTAGGCTGGCTGATAGGATTGGAAGGAAGAGGGTATTGATAGCTGCAGGTCTCATTTCGGGGGTTGGATCTCTTTTGACGCCGGCTACACCAGACTTCTGGATCATTACCATTGGAACATTCCTTGTAGGATTGGGGTGGAGTGGTGCTACGGTAGCTACGACCGCAATTATAGCTGATGTGACTGACCCGCTGAAAAGGGGTCAAGTTATCGGCGCCAATGACACATTCATGGCGCTCGCGGCCCTAACTTTTCCCTTTGTGGGAGGACTGCTAGTTCAGGAGTTTGGATTTCTGGGTCTCGGCTTCTTCGGCTTCATCGCTTCCGTATTTGCGGTTCTCTTGCCTTTCTGGTTAAGAGAGGTTAAGCCCGGAATCTATCAACATGCTGCGCTAGCAGAATAAAATGTATGACTATTGATCTTCCCTCAATCCTACTGTCCTTTAGCAAAACCATTAACTGGCCAAGCGGGAAAAAAAGAGGTAGGGGGAGTTTCAGATTCATTCCATTAGTGAGGACAGGGTCGGTTTCCTAGGACCTGTAGAAGGTACGCGCTTGATGACCTTGCCGTACCCTCGTTTGCCAACAATCTCCCCGTCCTGAGCTACTACTGTGCCCCGGCAGATCGTCATTATGGGGAAGCCCGTGAACACCTCTCCTTCGAACAGCGAGAAGTCACGGATCGCGGAGTAGTGCAGGACCTTCTCGTCTATTCTAACACTCTTCTTGGGGTCTAGTATCACGAGGTCGGCGTCGTAACCTACGCGAATAGCCCCCTTATTGGGGAAGCCGTGGATCTGCGCCGTCTTGGTGGCGGTTAATTCCGCGATCCTCTCAAGAGGTATGCCCCTCTTGTTGTAGCCTTCGCTGACCATGAACGGAAACAGGAGCTCTGAGCTCGGGAAAGCAAGCATCGCGGTCCAGATATCCCCCTGGCCCACCTTACGACTCTTAGTGACAGAACAGTGGTCTGAACCTACGCAATCCACCCAGCCATCTTTGATACCCTGCCATAATCCTTCGGCGTGGCCCTTGGTTCTTACTGGCGGATTGATCTTGGTGAGAATTCCGAGTTTGGAATCTTTGGTGAAATGAAGATACGTCGGCGTGGTTTCAATATACATCGTCACATCGTTTGCCTTTGCCCAATCTACAACTTCTTTAGCCGTTGCGACGCTGTTGTGAACCACGTACAACGGGCATCCAGTAATCTTCGCCATCACCGCCATGTCCCAGAGTTTGAGCTGTTCGCAGAAATCAGGTCTGCAATCGTTCCAAGCAGCACCATCCTTTCGTCCCGAGGCTTTCAACCGCTCAGTTAGCTTTCGCGCGATTTCAAAGTCCTCACAGTGAACCATCGCCACTCCACCCAACTCTTTGATCTTCTCGAAGGATAGGTAAAATTCGCCGTCATCAGGATGAAGAATGCCCAACATTTCGTATTCAGGGCGGTTGGTGAAGTGCTTGAAGGAGGTCACACCGAGTTGGAAGGCGGCAGGTAGCTCTAGTATGTGCTGCATGGTCATGACGATGCCATAGAAGGTTACGTCGATGTACGCACTCTTCTCAGCGATCTCAGTTAGCTCTGGGATAGTGACCTTAAATGACCTCTTATCCAAGATGCTGTGCATCGTAGTGGTTAGGCCACCGATCGCTTGAACCATTGTAGTGTCTGGGACATCATCGCCGAATGGATTGTAGAGCCCCATGTGAACATGAGGGTCGATGGCGCCAGGCATCACAGGCAAACCTTTGGCGTCGATGACCCTATCGGCTTGCGGAAGGTTAGGGTCTCTGGCTATAGCAACGATCTTGCCGTCGTCGACCGCTATGCCGGCCTCGTAAATGCCTTCAGTGGTGACGATTTTTCCATTTTTTACAACCAGATCAACAGGCAATTTGTAGAAGAACCTCAAAATTCGTAATTCCTTTTTGTTATTTAAAAGCTTGCAAATCTCTTAGACCAGTTCAGCATCAGCCATTGTTCGCCGCAGAAAGATTGAAGTCGAACGTATCGTGTCTTGATGGACTTGTGAAGCGCGTTTTATCCTGTTAAATATGCAGTCGCCATTCCTCGTCAGCATGTGACGTTAGCTTGTCACATCTTCCATCCGTACTGGCTGCACAGGCTGTAGTCACGTTTCCGCGAGCGCAAACTCGCAAGGCATTAGAGTCGTTCTTCTTAGATCTCTTGCTGACCCTCTTTGATATCAGCAGCGTCGACGAAAAACTCCTCGGGCACATAAAGCTCTACGGTGAGGGTAATTCCAAAACCACAATTCGAGCTAACGTTACGGGTAGACGAGAAAGTTCGAGGGTTGAAATCAGAGGGTCCAGGCCTGAAAGGTATGTGAAGGTTTGGTTGAATGTCATAACATACAAGTTGGATGAGGAAATGCTACGAAAACGCTTTTTGACGGCCTTCACTGACTTTGTCAAGCGACGACATGCAAAGTTGCCGGGGCTTAGGGTTGTTCATCACCATGAACACCGCTAAAACTTGTCCACCCTCCTGAGCGCTTGAGGTTTCTTCAGCCGAGGAATTGGGCAACAAATGGTATAGGAGAAGACTTGTTGTCGGTATGGCGTCTATCCAGATATAATTCCTTCAATTAACCAGCAGTGATCAGGAGGATCCGCCTTGAAAACTCTCACTTCCTTGACGACATATTTTCGCAGTATCCGTCAACAGAAAATACATCATAACCCCATACCTAGAGGAGTCAAATCCGCACACACATGATTAGAAGCTACCCACTCCGTGTCTCTCTGTCTCTCTCTCCCTCCCTACTAGTCTAACAGACATCTGCGCGCAGTTAAACTCATGATCACTAAAGCAGTCACACCAGCAGCAGACCTAGGAACAAGACTCCTCTCAGCCACAAAAGAACAACCAAAAGAAATGCTCTCCATCCTCGCCAACGACATATACTGAGGCTTATCCCTGA
>JAHFOH010000147.1 GCA_023266955.1 Nitrososphaerota archaeon | reverse complement strand
TTGATGCGAAGCTCATCGCTCCTCTTCGCCGCGAGGCCAAGTCTGGAGATATCACTTGGATAAGTGATGCGAGAAAGGAGGTTGGCTCGCTGGGCCAGTATCCAGGAGCTCTTCAGTACTTCATTTCAGGTCTGCCATTCTGTCACATGGCACATTATAGTGAAAGAGCCTCGGTGATGGATTTGAGTCTAGAGTCTGTTGAGATAACAGTCAGGGCCCATTATGACACTCGCCCCGGAGGATATTTTGACGAAATTCTCTACGAGACTAGGATTGTTAGCTCGGAGTCGGAGAATAAGATCAGGGAATTGGTCAACCTTGCTGAGCACGATTGCTATGTGACTAACACCTTAAGCAGAGCGGCTAAACTTCAGGGAAATATCTTCCTTAACGGAACTAAGATCATGGAGACGATCCACCACAGAGGTTAGGGCGCAACCAATTAGTCAGATGCGTAGAGCTAGGATTTGCTAAGGAGCCAAAATTCTAGGCGACAGCCTTCCCGTGCGAGCGCTTAAAGACCATGAAGGTGCGCTTGAATTCGATGACCGTCTCGTCCTTCTGGTTGTACCCGCGCGTCTTCACGGTGACGATCCCAGCCTCAGAATGCGACTTGGATTCCCGCTTGCTTAGGACCTCTGACTCGGCGTAAATGGTGTCTCCCACGAAGAGGGGATTTGGTAACCTGACTTCATCCCACCCTAAGTTAGCGACGGCGTTCTGGGTCAGATCGATGACGCTCTGCCCCGTAGTTATGGCCAGCGTGAGGGAACTGTTTATCAGATTCCGTCCGAACTGTGTCTTTTTCGCGTACTCTTGATCGAAGTGAAGCGGTTGCGTATTCATGGTCAGGAGAGTGAACCATATGTTATCCGCTTCGGTTATCGTTCTCCCCAAGGGATGCTTGTATACGTCTCCAACTTCAAAGTCCTCGTAGAACCTCCCTTCCCAACCTGGTTTAACAGGCATTCACATCACCACGCTCGCCGAACACTCTTAGCTAAATATCCTTGCTGAAATTCCGATTACGCGGATGAGTTCATCTATAGGCCATGGGCGATTGAAGTTCGGACTCTTCGTCCTCCTTCAAGCTCTTCAGAGTGAATCAGCTTTCGAAAAACTAAACGAAATCATAGAACAGGTCAGAGCAGCTGGAAGCTACGGCTTCGATTCGATCCTAGTCGGTCAGCATTACCTCTCTAGTCCTTACCAGATGCTGCAACCGATCCCACTACTAGGGAGAATTGCAGCCGAAGCAGATGGCATGAGAATCGGCACAGGAATCATCCTACTTCCTCTCCTGAATCCGGTCGCCGTTGCTGAAGAAGCGGCATCTTTGGATGTAATCAGTGGAGGAAGATTCATTTTCGGAGTGGGCTTGGGGTATAGAGATGTAGAGGACGAAGCCTTCGGCGTGCAGAGACTGGAGAAGCCGCAGAGGTTTGAAGAAGGTCTCGGGGTGATTAAGGCCCTATGGACAGGGGAGCCGGTGAACTTCAATGGGCGATTTTTTCAGCTCAAGAACGCTTCAATAAGCGTCAAGCCAATTCAGCAGCCTAGACCGCCCATATGGATAGCTGCGAACGACAACAAGTCGGTTGCCAGAGCCGCCCGTATAGGTGATGCTTGGCTTGTCAATCCCCATGCATCACTGACTACCTTGATAGGGCAAGTCGACTTTTACAGACGAACTCTCGATCAGGCCGGAAACACTTTTCCTAAAGAATTTCCTATCATCCGTGAAGCCTACGTCGGGCGAAGCGACGAAGAAGCTCTTGCCGAGGTTCGCCAATTCCTCGAAGCAAAATACAAAACTTACGTTAGCTGGGGACAGGATAAAGCGCTGCCCAAGCATGATGCATTAGCGAGGCCATTTGATGAGCTCGCCTCCGAGAGATTCATAATCGGAAGCCCTTCCACCTGCATCGATCAATTGGCTCAGTTTAATGAGAAACTGGGCGTGAATCACTTCATTCTAAGGATGAGTTGGCCGGGGATGAACCATTCGTCAGTCATGAATAGCATAAAGATGTTTGGTGAAAGAGTAATTCCCTATTTCAAGGGAAAATGAATTTCGGCGTACACGATAAGTCTTATACAGATAGCGGAAATGACTGTCTCTGACAATGGTACATCCTCTGGAAGACGTAAAGATAGTCTCCCTCGAAATCAGTGTAAGTGGACCATTCTGCACAGCACTACTGTCAGATTTCGGAGCTGAGGTCGTAAAGATCGAGCGACCAAGGATTGGAGACCCAGCGAGAGAGTGGGACACCGCCGCCGCAGGGCTAAGCTCAGCCTTCGTAGGACTGAACCGTAATAAGAAGAGTCTTACTCTAGACTTAAAGTCTCCGAAAGGTTTTGAGATTGCGACACAGCTGATTAAGACAGCTGATGTCTTTCTCCATAATCTCACCCCTGAAGCCATATCGAGATTGAATCTGGGATACGACTCGGTCAAAACTGTTAATCCGAGGATAATTTATTGTGGCATAACAGGCTACGGTAAGGATGGCCCGTACAGCCATGAAAAGGCCTATGACTTGCTCATCCAAGGCGAGGCGGCTCTAATAACCCTGACCGGCTATCCTGACAAGCCTGCTAAGATTGCTCTTTCTATCTGTGACGTTGCAGCTGGGATGTACGCAGCTCAAGCCGTACTTCTAGCCTTAATGCATCGTGAAAAAACAGGTGAGGGCCAAGAAATAGACATCTCGATGTTCGAATCAGTCATCTCATGGTACATCTACTTCCAATATTATTATTGGTACAGGGGCGAAGTTCCTGAAAGGGCAGGGATGAGGCATCATATCTTCTCTCCCTACGGCCCCTTCCTTGCTGCAGACCGAAGATATGTCAATCTCGCGGTTTTAACTAACGACGAGTGGAGGAGAATTTGCAGTAAGGTGTTCAAGAGGGAGGATCTCCTCCGTGATCCAAGGTTCGAGACTAACGAGAAACGGGTTGAGAATAGAGATGAACTTGAATCAAGAGTTGAGCAGATAATATCAGAGAAGGACCATAATTATTGGATCGAAGAGCTTCAGAAGGCTGGTGTAGCCTGCGGCAGATTGAACACTGTTGGAGAGGTTCTGGAGCATCCTCAGAACATTTACAGGAAGCTTGTGAGAGAGATCGACAGTCCGATAGGGAAGATAAAATACCTATCCAGCCCACTCAAGCTTTCCAAGGCTCCCGCTAAACTAGACTTCATTCCTAGTCTTGGTGAGCATACTGACGAAATCTTGATCCAGTTAGGTTACTCGCAGAAAATTGTAGACGAACTGAGGTCTGAAGGAATAGTTTGACTACGAAGAACAGTGATTTTTCATCTTCAAGAAAGAAAACAGTGATATTCGGTTTTGCGTCACTAAATGCTCAAGAACCAACATTTTCCAGTCTTCTTTGGTCGACAGTTTAGAGCTGTTAGTCTTTGGTAACTAAAGGGGCCCGTCGGATCCTGACCTATTTCATTCTAACCCTACTTCTAATTCTTAGCATCTTCCCAGCATTCTGGGTAATCTCAACATCCTTCAAGCCACTGGCAGAATCTTTCGCGACTCCGGTTCACTGGCTCCCAGTTCAACCCACGCTTTCAAATTACGAAGAGGCGTTTACGGACCCCTTAGGATTCAAGGCCATTATTAACAGTCTACTCGCTACTATCGGCGGAACCGCGCTTGCCTTAGTAATAGGCTATCCGGCGGCCTACTGGCTTTCGCGATACCGGGGTGGACGGATAACACTCTTTGTCTTTCCGTTAATCTTGCGGGCTTCACCGCCAGTTGTCATCGCAATTCCACTTATCGTCTTCTATTCCTCCGTAGGCTTTGTCGATACTTTGCACGGGTTGATCTTGGTTTATGGAGCGACAACTGCCTTTTACGTGATTTGGATGATCAAACCCTTCATCGACACTGTTCCACGTGACATCGAAGACGCTGCGATGGTAGACGGTGTCTCAA
>JAHFOH010000146.1 GCA_023266955.1 Nitrososphaerota archaeon | reverse complement strand
CGTATGCTGTTGGCGCTCATGAAGATAATGTAATCCGCATCTCCTTTAGCAAGTCTCTTGAGAAAACGATCAATACCTTGTTTGAGCGGCTTGATTGTTACCGTTGGTATGATGTAAGGTCTTCCCCCGTAAGCTCGTATTAGCCGCGCTAACTCTGATGCTTGCTTTTTCGGCCTAGTTATTGCTACAGTCTTTCCTGATAGCGCTTTATTCCTGTTCGTAAAAACTCCGCCATTGCTCTACGAGTTCTTTGGCCCCTCGCTCTATCAGTTGATGCGCCAATTTTGCTCCAAGCTGTTCAGGAGCATCTAGGTCACCCTCAAGTGTTGCATCTACCTTTAATTTGCCATCTACGGAGTAAGTGCTTCCATACAGGCTCAAGCTCTCTTTGTTGGCACGTCCGATGGTCCCTATGGGTACACGACATCCTCCGTGAAGCTCGGAAATTAAGGCTCTCTCAGCAAGCACCTCAGCCCGAGAAGGATAATGATCTATTCTGCTTAGGACACGGAGCACTTCAGAATCCTCCTTTCTGGCCACTACTGCTAGAGCTCCTTGTCCAGCGGCAGGTGGAAAGTCCTCTAAAGAAAGAGTTTGAGCTATACGAGATGATAAGCCAAGTCGCTTGAGACCAGCCTCCGCTAGAATTGCGGCATCCACCTCTCCCTTGTCCACTTTTGCTACTCTACTCTCCTCATTCCCCCTGATCGCCTTAACTTCAAGATCGGGTTTCAAGCGTTTTACCTGCGCCATTCGTCTTAGGCTGCTTGTTCCTACAGTAGCGCCTGAAGGAAGCTGCTCTAACTTCAAGTTCGATCTAGAGACCAACACGTCATTTGGAGATTCTCTCTCTGGCACTGCAGCCAGAACCAAACCTGATTCACCAGTCTCGGGCACGTCTTTGAGGCTGTGAACGGCGAAGTCTACTTCTCTCCTTATCAGAGCTAAGTCTATTTCCTTCTCAAAGATTCCCTTTTGATTGAGTTGATAGAGCGGTTTCCGTCGATCCTTGTCGCCCAGAGTCTTTATGACCTTCAAATTCACTTGAATGTCCGGTTCAACTGACCTCAGTTTATCAGCGACGATTTGGCTCTGAATGAGCGAGAGCTTGCTTCCTCGAGTGCCTAAAGTGAGAATCATAAAGTGTATCGTTTAGTCATCGAAGCTTGCTTAGCGCTACATCGACAGACTCCAGCGTTGAGTCAATGTCTTCCGTTGTATGAGCTGTAGAGATGAAGCACGTCTCAAATTGTGACGGGGGTACGAAAACCCCTTGCTCGAGCAAATATCTAAAGTAAGTCATGAATTTGTTTGTGTCAGAAGTCTTAGCGCTAGAGTAATCAACTACACCCTTCTCCGTGAAGAAGATCTGAAACATGGAGGATAGTGAATTCACTTGAGCTGGAATTCCTCTATCGACCGTGAGAGCCTTCAATCCCTTACTAATTCTCCTTCCAAGCCTTTCCATGCGAGCATAGATCTCTCCTGATCTGCTTTTCAATAGTCGGAGAGTCGTGAGTGCTGCCGCGACAGATATGGGATTCCCACTGTACGTTCCGGCTTGGTAGACCTTACCCTGGGGCGAAACATTCTCCATGATTTCTCGCTTCCCTCCAAACGCCGCTAAAGGAAAGCCTCCCCCTAGGATTTTGCTTATGCAAGCCATATCAGGAGTTACTCCGAAGTATTCCTGAGCACCGCCAGGGCCGAGTCTAAAGCCGGTTATCACTTCATCAAAGATGAGCAGTATGTCATTATCTTTAGTGAGCTTTCGAATGGACTCAAGATAACCATCTGCGGGGAGTATCAATCCAGCATTCCCTATCACAGGCTCCATTATCACCGCGGCGATTTGTCCTCTATGCCTAGTAATCGCGTTCTCTACGGTAGCTAAATCGTTGAAGGGGAGTACGAGCGTATTCTTGATTGTATCTGCGGGAATACCGGTGGAAGTAGGCGTGCCAAAGGTGGTAGCGCCCGAACCTGCCTGAACCAGAACAGAGTCATGTGCTCCATGGTAGCATCCTTCGAACTTCACGATCTTGTTTCTTCCTGTGAAGGCTCTAGCTGCTCTAAGGGCGTGCATTGTTGCTTCAGCGCCAGTATTAACCAGCCTTACCATCTCCATACAGGGAACTGTTTTGGTTATCAGTTCAGCGAGTTCTACCTCCTTCTCAGTAGGCGTTCCGTAGAGAGAACCATCTTCGAGCTGTTGACGAACCGCTTCGACGATTTCAGGGTAAGAGTGCCCGAAGATCAGAGATCCATAAGCCATGCAGTAGTCAGTATACACTCTCCCATCTTCATCCGTGATCTTACAGCCCTTCGCTGATCTCGTGAAGAATGGGTGAGGCTCAAAAGCTCTGACGGGACTATTTACTCCACCAGGGATTACCTTCTTTGCCCTTTCGAACAGCTCCTCAGATTTGCTCTTGTATTTCGAAACAGAAACCATTGATCTGTCACTATTGTTTCAGTATCTTCGCAACATCCTTAGCGAAGTATGTGACGATCATATCAGCGCCGGCGCGTTTTATTCCAGTCAAAATTTCTAGTATAGCCTTTGCTTCATCAATCCATCCTTTCTCGGCTGCTGCTTTGACCATGGCGTATTCTCCACTCACATTGAATGCAGCTACAGGAAGGTCAAACTTGGATTTGACGCGAAAAATTACGTCGAGATAGGCTAAGGCTGGCTTCACCATGACTATGTCAGCGCCCTCCTGGACGTCGAGACTAACCTCTCTCAGCGCCTCGTTTGGATTAGAATAGTCCATCTGGTAGCTTTTCCTGTCGCCGAACTGTGGCGTAGCACCAGCAGCTTCACGGAAAGGGCCATACATGTTAGACGCATGTTTTGCTGAATACGACATTATCGCGACATCTTCGAACCCTGCATTGTCAAGCGCCCTCCTGACGGCGCCTACTTGCCCATCTATCATCCCTGAGGGACCTACGACATCAGCTCCAGCCCTCCCATGGGATACTGCTACCTTCTCGAGAATCTCAAGTGTTGGGTCGTTCAGTAGCTTTCCATCCTTTACCACTCCACAATGCCCATGACTAGTGTATTCGCAGAGGCAGACATCTGTTATTATCACCAAATCATCAGTCGCTGCTTTTTTAATGGCTCTTATCGTGTTCTGAACCACACCATATTCATCATACGCAGAGGAACCGAGTTCATCCTTTCTTGAGGGTATTCCAAAGAGCACTACCGCAGGTACTCCTAGTGACACGATGCTCCTTGCTTCTTCTGCGGCTTCTTCTACAGGGAGCCTGAAAATTCCTGGCATCGCTCCGACAGGTACCCTATGATCAACTCCTTCCTCGACGAAAATAGGATAGATCAAATCATCAAGGTCAATTCTAACTTCTCTCACCATTTCGCGGATCTTCGGGGTTCGCCGCAGCCTCCTCATCCGAAGATGAGGGAAGCTCATGGAAGTGTTTCTACCGCCTCGGCGAAGAGTTTTCTTGCTGCTGACACAAGTTCGATATCACCGCTTTCAGCCGCAGTTCTTAATGTAAGGGCGGGCTGACTAAGCAGCCTCTTAACCAAAACTTGTGTCATCTGATCTATAATCTTCACATCTTCCTGAGGTATTCCATTAAGCATCGAAAGCGCCCTCCCAAGTTCCCCTCTTCGAGTAGTCTCCGCATGGCGGAAGATGGAGGCAATCTCAGGCTCAACCGTCTCCCTCCTGATTAACCTGCGCAGGACGTCAAGCTCCGTTCTTATGATAGATTCTGTCTTCTGTACCTCTCTCAAACGTGACTCAAGGTTATCATCGGCAAATCTTCTTAGATGGTCTATGTTCAGAAGTTGAACGTTCGGGAAGTCTTTGATCCTGTCTTCGACGTTACGAGGATTCGAGAGGTCAAAGATGAGCAGGCCTTTGGCTCTCCGCCCAATGTAGGGGGCAATCATTTCATAGGTTAAAAGGTAGTAAGGGGCAGAAGTAGCTGTTATTACAAGATCCACTTCTGAAAGCTTCTGTACCGCCTCTAGGAACTCTATGGGATGACCACCTAC
>JAHFOH010000145.1 GCA_023266955.1 Nitrososphaerota archaeon | reverse complement strand
ACTCAAGCTAAGTTCCCTGAATTGGGTCTAACCTGATCAGCCTTCCACCCTCACTTTTTTTTTCACCTTTTTCAAAGCCCATACAATTCTAGGCCTTCGTCAAGTGCTTAAGGATGCTCTGATGGGTCTGCTCCACCGTTTCCACTCCTGTATTCAGCAGAATGCACGGAATCTTCCATTCCTCAAACATTAGGCGGAAATAATGCTCCTGCCTCTGGTGGTCCAGCTCCAGCAGGTAGGGATTGTACCATGATTCATAGCCCATCTTACCCCACTCTTCTCTAGGTCCTGCGCCCGGTCTGATTTGGTATTCGCCCTTCTTCAGAACTTCTATCGCCTCATCTGAATTGAGAACAACTTCTGCTGGGCTATGATCATCCCTCCTAAGCAAAGCAATGAGGCGTATCTCCGCACTGTCCGCTACTTTTTCAGGTCCTAACAAAAGGTCTCTGGGAACTATCGCTCGTGAATTTCCGAAGGCATAGTAGCAATGCGTGTAGCCGTCGTTGAAGACGCATTTGCCCCCCGTCAGGCCACAGCCCTCTTCTCCTACCGGGTATGCGCAATCCTCCTTCCTCACTGTGACATTCTCAAGTTTGCATACGTCAAAGATCTTTCTGAGCCAAGGCTGGTCCTTCTGTGTCTCTGTACGCATGTATAGGCTCCTTTCAGGCTGTACTCCAATCAAAGGAGGCTTCGGGTCTGGAGATATTGGATCGGGGAATTTCACATATACCCAGTCGTCGCCCACGATCTTTCCTTCGGAATGCAGGAAGAGTTTGAAGGCCTGCGTTGTTTTCCCGGTTCCAGTGGGAGCAACGATCACCACTCCTCTTCCCTTGAATGAAGCTAGGGCGCCATGAATGGATAGCGTGTTGAATTTCTTCTCAAGAATTGCTGCTGCCATCCCCAAGGCCCAAGACTTGCACTGACCGTAGTACTCAGTGTTGATGAAGAGTGATGTGTGAAGCTCTGGTGAGTAATATGCACTAGGTTCCATAGCATGCATGTTGTTAATCGAATAAATGGTTGCATGCTCAGCTGCAGAATCTTCAACTATCGACCAGTTTGCCAGCCAGAACTCGTATTGGTGGTGAACATTGGTAACGAGTTGTACAATGATGCCGTTGATGTCCGCCTTTGCCCTGTACACGTCTCCTGTATACAATTTCTCTTTGACTTTTTCGAGCAAATCACGCATTCGATTTGCTGGTGTATTCTTCTCTGATTTCACTCGGGCCTTTGAAGCTGTAATGTAGTTGTCCAGCTGAAGCAAACGGTCGATCAGTCGACTTCGGTACTCTCTATATTTCGATTTTGTAACGGCCCTCCTATTTTCGGTAGAATCAGAAAAATCTTGGATCTGAGAAGAAGGCTAGTTAACTCGTCCTTCTTGCTACGACTACGAGAGAGATGCAGGGTGCCCTACTTACTATCTCATATCCGTTTTTAGGTAGAAGGCTTCGATGCCCAGTCTTTCTGCTGGAGAGTATGATCATGTCTACACCTAGATCAGTGGCATAGGTGGCCACGTCTTGTCCAATCCTCCGTACGGGGAGAATTCTGGGAGTGAGAAACCTCCCCAAAGACTGTATGTAGCTACCTATAGCTGAAGAGAATTCCTGTTCCTCTCTTCTGAAGATCTCTGGGACGTTAACCGCATCAAGAGGTACGCTAGGAGGTAGCTGCACGATCTTCGTGACCAGGATTTCGACATTTGGGACTGATGCTGAGCTTGTGAGTGCGCCTGCGAGTATGAATGGCTCCGGATCGAGCTCTTCTTCTAAAGCTGGAATGAGGATTTTCGATGGGTTCTTCGGTATTTGAAGACCAGCTTTGGGAGTTTCAACTAGGACGACTCTACACTTGGCGGTTCTGGCCACTCGGTCTGAAATCCTTCCGAATAGTTCGGTGAAGAAGTCTTCCCTGTGAGCTGACATGACTATACTCCCGCAGCTGAATTCTTCACTCTTCTGAACTATTGACTCGGCTATTTCAGATATGCTCGGAAATGGCTCTCTGGACTGGACGTCTTCGAGTTTGAAGGTTACTTTCAGATTCGAGGAGAAATCTTTCAGTCGATCAAGATATTGAGCTCGCCTTTCTGGTTCATCGTCTCCAGTTTTGACGTGAAGTATTCTGACCAGTGAGCCAGTTGATTCAGCTAAGTAGAAGGCTGTGTAAACAGCGTTCCATTCTCTCGCCTCGAAGGCTAGAGGCAGAAGGATGGGTAGGTCATCCCAACTCCACTCCATCTTTCTTGATGTTAGTCGGTTCATTAATCCAGTTCTCTAGTCGCAGTTCCTATCATGCGACGATTGTATAAAACGTTGACAACTACACCTATGAGAGTCAGAATGCTGCCGACGATTAGAGCGTTTGGTTGCAATGTTGGCAGTACGATGAGAGTAGTGATAACTGCTCCTAGAGGTATGAGAAGAGATTTCAGTCCCGAACTCTTCTTCCTCAGAACTAGGCCGCTGGCGTTTATGATCGATAGTCCAAGAAGATAGCCGTAGTTTGTTGCATAAACCATGAAATCTACGTTTTGAGAGATCAGGAAAATGGTGGCTGTTAGAAGGCTGATGAGAATTCCAAGGTAGGGCGTTCTGAACCTCTTATGCAGGCTGAAGAAGATTCTTGGAATCCGCCCATCTCTGGCTAGAGCAAAGATTGTTCGTGCCGACGCTATCATCGCTGCGTTTAGGGCAGCGAGCGATGCAAGCATGCCTCCTATAGCGATGACGCTGCTGGCGGTGCGTCCGAAAACAGACGCGGCTGAATCAACCAGTGGTGTATCCGAATTTTCTATAACCGAGCCTGGAGTTAGTCCTACTAACACAGCGACAACGAGCGGGAAGAGGACGATCGAAATCAGGATGGTTAGAATGATAGCCTTGGGAACTACAACAGATCCCATCTTTACCTCTTCAGTAGCGTTTGCGATTATCTCGAAGCCTATGTAGATGGAGTAAACGTATCCCGTGACCAAGAAGACTGATGGTAATCCATGTGGAAGGAGCGGATTATAACGCGAGGATTGGACATGTGGAAGGCCGGCGAGGACAAACCAGCCTAGGATAGCCATGACAATGATTGTAAGGATGACCTCTGTCCTGCCGGACTCCTTGGCTCCAATGAAGTTGATCAGCGAAAAGATGAGGATCATTGTGAAGGCGACGCCAATGACCGATAATTGTGGGAAGAAGTGAGCTAGGGACAGGCCGAATGTGAATGCGCTGAGGGCTGCATATGCTGAGTTCCCTATCCACATAAGCCATCCTGAAAGGAAGGCGGGAAACCCGCCGAATGCATGGCTTGCGAAGGAGTATCCTCCACCTGCCTCTGGAATTATTGAGGCCATGTGGGCGTAGTTTAGGGCGGTGAGGAGTGTCACTAAGCCAGCAATGATGAATGAGATGATTATTCCTGGACCGGCAACGGAGAAGGCGAAGCTAGGGACTACGAATATGGTTGGTCCTATTGTTGCGCCCATTCCAATCATAGTTGCCTCTAAGAGACCGAGGGAGCGTTTGAGGCGAATGGGCTCTTCTGGAGCAACCAAAGGTTTCTACCCTAGACCGCTTCGGCAGCGCTTTCTGTGCTTATTCTAATTGTTTCTGGCTTGGCTTGATGATGGCTATTTGCTGGTTAAGTATGGTGTGAGGCAGTACTATTCGGAAGTGCCCTAATCTTGCGAAAAAAAATTTTTCGCAGGTTTTTCATCTTTCTCTTCTGGTGAGCGGGATGACTGGGGTAGATCGACAGAAATTTTCGAGATCAGCTGCTTGGCAATAAGAATCATGCAAGCATTCACCCATTTTCCTATGAATTCGACAGTACCTGACTGAGTCAATGCGGTATTTGCGTTCCGAGAGTCCTGCCAACGCATGGAATAGTTAGTTCGCTCGATACCTCGATTTCCTAACTCTTGAAAAATCATTTATGGTTAGACAAGTTTCATTATAGTTGCGGGGGTTGCCAAGCCTGGTCAAAGGCGCAGGGCTTAGGTAGCTCTCTTAGGAGACCCTGTCCCTTAGGGGTTCGTGGGTTCAAA
>JAHFOH010000144.1 GCA_023266955.1 Nitrososphaerota archaeon | reverse complement strand
GATTGCTGCCCCAGCAGCCATGGCTTCGAGAGCAACTATACCAAAAGGTTCGTAGAGCGATGGTATGACACACACATCAGCAGCACGAAATAACAACCTTACAGTCTCAGTGTCAAGGAACCCCGTAATGTTTACCACAGTCGCTACGTCCAACTCCTCTATTCTTTTGAGGAGTGTTTCTTTCATATAACCCTCTCCCACCAGAACGAACTTTGCATCTAGAGCACCTATGACCCTGGGTACCGCTTCGACCAACAGAGCCACACCTTTTTCCTGAACGAATCTGCCTACGTAGAGAATGAGTTTTTCTCCCTGTCCAACAAAGCGCGAACGGAAAGCTTCTCTATCATAAGGTACCTCGAACGGCGAGGTGTTGATCCCATTCGGTATTAAATCTATTCTATCGTGAGGAACTGATAACGCTTTCTTTACCTCCTCCACCATGTAATAACTACAACAGATCACACGCCAAGCCTCCCGAGTAAGCCATGCCTCGGTTGAATCGATCATCCGCTGATAATCATCTTGAATTCCTTTTCTTCGACCGTATTCTGTCGAGTGAATAGTGGCCAACAGAGGGATCCGGAATACGTGCTTAAGACCGACCGAGGCATTAGCAACTAACCAGTCGTGGGCGTGGAGAACTTGTATCTCGTCCTTGGTACTTGCCAACAGTTCCGCTGCCTTTGTCTGCAAGTTGACATTCATCATTGCTATCCAAGTTGCAAAATCGGGCGTCGGGAACCTGTAGGAGTCTACTCGGTACACTCTCACCCCCTCAATCTCCTCATAGGCAGGTGCCCCTGGAAAATCACATGTTATCACATATACTAATACTCCCTTTCTGGCCAGAGCCTTAGATAGCTCAAAGACGTGGGGGGCTATCCCTCCTATGATTCTCGGAGGAAACTCCCACGAAAGCATCATGACTCCAAAATCGGCCAATCCAAAGTCTCCTATTGGAGTCGGATAGCATCACCATACGCCCGGAGGGTCTCTTTCAGCAAGGAATCGGAATCCATTACGAGCTGAACCTTCGAGGATGGAACCTGATGAACCCTTTCGACCTCTGATTTCATCCACTTGGATCTGGTAATGACACAATTCGACTCGTAAACCCCGAACCTCTCCAGACTTTCGATGCAAATGCCTAGCGGAGACGACGGATCGGAAGTACGATGACGTTCCAGACTATGCAAGGTAATGACGAATGGTAGACCAAATGCTCTCTTGAGCGCTGCTGTAGCAGCCGCAAACTGCCACTCATGTGTATCAAGTATATCCAATTTCCTTCCGCCGTCGTATTGAAGATTGGCCACTATTCGTTGGATTTCGGCTGTAAGGCTAGCAGCCCACGTAACTGGGGTCATATGAGGTTCAACAGGGTTCGGCACGCGGTGCACCTCAAGATTATTCGAAACCTGCTCACGGTCATAAGGCGCGTCATGAAATGTAATTACTGAGATATCGTTTTCTTGCGATAACCCCAAGACCAGTTTCTGGACATAAAGTGCCATTTCGCCCACTATTCTGGGTGGATATTCCCATGTTAATATGGCGATGTTCATTTGGATCACTTATTGACGCTATGTTAATGCCGAGGACACTCTGATTATTCCTTTTCCTGTCAGAAAATAGCTTACTAGCCCCACCTCATCTGTTATGCTTTTGACATAACCTGAGTCTTCATGCCCCCTCAGAAATTTTACTAGCTGGTCGGATGGCATGTTAGTCAGGTTTGCCAGTTCGTCGATAATCTGGCTTTTTTCCTCACGCACGATCCCCAAATTATGCATCATAAGCAAAATCCTATCAGCTGTTGGAAGCTCCTGTTCACTCATGGGATGAACTCTACTGCGACTTCATATTAAATATCGCTGGTTTCAACCTGTTCGAGCTACAAATACAGAAATCAGCATGTGTTTTTTCTAGATACGAGCTCGAAATGTAGTAAAGATTTGGCATGCTACGCCTCGGTAAGAGATGGCTCTATGGTTAGCTTATCGGTCAAGATTGAGATGCCTGGCAAATCTTGTCCTCCTACATACTCCAGTGAAGCTGAGCCACCTGTAGATATGTGAGTTACTTCTCTCTCAGATATACCTGATGTGTGTAGGGCAGAGATAGAGTCCCCCCCGCCGATAATGCTGGTACAGCCCCTGTGATAGGCAAGTGCGATGCTTCTTGCTACGTCAATCGTCCCATGCGAAAACTGCTACTTTTCAAAGAGACCCATAGGACCATTCTACAAGATTGTTTTATTTCCACTCGCCAATTCTGTAGAATACCTTTTGGAGGTATCCCTCCCTATATCAAAACCCTTCAGGGATTTTGGAATTTTTCCGGACACGAGGCGCATGCCACGAATGTCATCGACACTCGAAGATACAACGTGATCCTGAGGGAGAATAATTTTGTTTCCTTGTTTGGAGAGAACATCAGCCGCCCAACTAATTGACTCCATCTCCACAAGAGAATCCCCTATTGAAACTCCCTTCGATGCCAAGAACGTATATGCCACACATCCACCCACAAGAACCTTGTCAGCTTTATCGATCAAATGTCTTAATGCTTCAAGTTTGTCCTTTATTTTCACCCCACCAACAACTACAACGAATGGTCTTTCCGGCCCCTCCCTAATCTTGGTCATGTACTCCAACTCTCCTTGCACTAAGAAACCTGCAAGCCTGTATTCAAAATGTTTGCCCATCCCATAAGTTGAAGCGTGCTTCCTGTGGGAAGTGCCAAAGGCATCATTTACATAGACATCAGCAAGGGATCCCAAAGATGACGAAAAATCTTCGTCGCAGTTTTCTTCCCCACTGTGAAATCTAAGGTTTTCAAGCAAGAGAATGTCGCCACCGTCCATATTTTTGATGACTCGATCTACTTTATCCCCAATACAATCGTCGACAAAATTCACATTACCTTTTAATATCTCGGCTAATCTTGCCGCGATTGGTTTTAGGGATAATTTAGGATCAGGTTTGCTTCTAGGCCTTCCCAAATGCGACGCGAGAATAACCTTCGCCTTCCTTGAGGTCAGATAGTCAATCGTTGGGATTGCCCTCCTGATTCTAGGCGGGTCAGGATCAATCTCTATGTTGGGTACGTTGAAGTCTATTCTTACGAAGACCCTCTTTCCTACGTAATAGTTATCAGGGAGGTCAGATATTGTCATCTTGTTCACATTCAAATTAGAATAATCTCCTTGAACCAAATGCCTTCCACCATAAGAAATGAGGCGTCTTAATTCCTTTCCGTATGAAGAAGTTTTTCTTAGAATCAGAATTCATTATTATCTGACTTGTTTCTGACGCGCTGCTAAAACTACTATTTCTTGAATTAAGTTATGGCTTGATAGTGAAACTATTACGATGCTTCTGAACGACAATATTGCCTATTTATTACCATACATCAAGCACATATATTAGGAGGTTGCGATGCATCCAGCTCCATGGCATCTAGTAGTAACTTTGGTAAGGAATCGCCTAGCAAGATATTATCTGAAGTTCCGCGGGATAAGGGATTTCACTTCTATAGAAGTATGGGAGCGTACCTAGGCATTTACGCTACAAGCCTCGAACAGTTCTCCAAGCTCTTGGAAAAGGTCGAATTAAGATCAATAGAATTCCATATGGGAAGGGGAGACTTCGAAAAGTGGGTGCGGTCTCTAGGAGATGCAGCGTTGGCATTGCAGTTAGCAAAGCTGAGGAATAAGAGCCCCTCTGGTGAGAACCTGAGGAAGGAGGTTTCGGCAGTTGTGAATAGAAGGCTGGACAAACTTAGAAGTGAACTGCAGCATGAGCATAAGATACGGAGATAGAACCGCTCCACAGCATTGCCTATATAACAAGGACGCTAGATTGATCGAAGCTCTTTTCCTTACGTAGATCAAATTGTTTTCAACTTTTACATCGTAAAGAGGCTCTGAGTCTAAAGTTGCGTCGAACTCTGCCTCCCCTATCAATAAATTCCATTTAGCTCCATCCCAGTGTGGACTACCGACTCTCCCTCTAGCTCTCCATCTGCAAGGTCCCAACCTGCGTGATTACATATTGCT
>JAHFOH010000143.1 GCA_023266955.1 Nitrososphaerota archaeon | reverse complement strand
TCCTAAATTGTAGCCACCTTGTTTCTTGGGACAGAGAGCATTTTAACGAGCGAATCGCGAAAAGAATCAATAAGGTAAATTCGCTGAATGGTTTCGTAACTTTAAAAGTAGGCGATCCCGAGTACATAGAGAGGTCCCTGGGATTTGGCTAAGGGTCCACGTATAACGCAGAATGATTTAAGGAAGATTCGCTCAGAGCTATCAGACGAGCTACAGAAGATGGAAACATACCAAAGAAAGGAATACCTTGAGGCAGCAAGAGATGTATACAATGGATTATCAAAGATGGTTAGAATACGTCAATTGGTCAAGTTATAATCTGCCGGTAAATTAGTGCTGAAATCCCACCCCCCGCACTATATGTAGAGTTGTAGTCCAGGCGACCGTACAGCTTTCTGGGTTCGAAACTCCCGTCTTTGAATATAGCATGCTGAACCCTAATCGTGCCGGCAGCTCTACACGAAAGGCTGAAAGCGCAGTGCTATGTGATAGGAATCCTAGGATACGCGGCTGGAAAGGGAGGGGTTTTCAGTAGCGTAGTCACAGCCACGAATCCCCTATCGTTCCAAAGATTTTCCGAGATTGTGTCTAAGCATTCCATCAATGTTAATCAGGTCATAATCTCTTCGAGCGACGGAGGAGTGGTATTCTCTGAGTGGCCCCCAGATGATAGATGGTTGCAGGATGTGGGGGAAATTCGGAGAAGAGCCGGGATACAGGACTATGAGCTGATGGGTATCGTGGCTTTTCTGGTACACGCCGATACAAACACGTTGCAAGCTCTGAGGAACGAGCCTGTGATATTCCTCGTAGATGTGGGTCCCTTAGATATAGCAGAGCAAAGAGCGGAAGGCCGCCCATGGAAGGTATCAAATCGCGACGTTTATCATTACGCGAGAAAGTATCAATGACGGATAACACCAATAACTAATGTCAGCGTCCACCGATCCGACGGGAAGCTTTACCCTTCATCGCTTCATGTTCACCTATCGGCTCATTTCTGCTTGCGTCTCTCAAACCGTATCGTTGTATGAACGGCGATAGTGTATGCCTCGGGCAACGTATTAATGGGATTACTCTGATACATAGATTATACACAGATAGGTAGACAAGGAAGGTAGAAGTTGATGATCACCTATGACTCGGTAAAAACGGCCTATGGTTTCCTGCTTGTGCTGCTCATGATTATGCCCTTTGGCGTCTACGGGACGCCTCAAACTCAGGGGATACTTATGGGGTATCAGCTACCCATGGGCTATGTAGGCCTGGCTACGGGGTTACTCACCATCTTCCATCGTAGGCTTCTGCTACTCAAGAGGGTCAACCCAGGTCATATCTTGCTTGTCGGCGGAGCGCTGCTGCTGCTCGCTGTTCGCTTCACCGACCCAGATTACTTTATCAATCTATGGCACGGAACCAGCTTTGAGAACTGGCAGATCGATGTTGAGCGCTACAGCGTGGGAACTATACTGACCTTGCTCATAGGATTGGTCGGCTTAGCTATAGCGATGCCGTCGCTTGAACGGGTAGGTCTAATAGCCTTGACGATCGGAGTCCTCTTAACCCTGCTAACTGGCCTTCTCCAGACGGGTATTCTGCAGGAGGATTACCCTGTCAGCGCTGCTGGCTTTCCGTTTCATTGGTATCAAATTACCTTTTCAGAGGGCAGAGCATCAGGCCTCCAACTCATATTACCGGGACTGCTTATCGATATAGCAGTATGGGCAGCACCATCCTCGATTTTGGTCGCAATAGCTAGTCAAGCCAGACGCGCATTAAGCCTCAACCGCTCTGAGCATGAAGACCTAAGATGAATGAAGATATAGCAATAGTGAGCCCGCACAAGTCTCAAAGTCGATCCAGCCCTTGCTTCCCTTCGCCCATGAATTTGTCGATCTCATCAGCTCTCACAACTTTCTTCGGAGTGTTATTATTTGAAGTGCCCGTGCTGCGGTTCTGGCCCCCGTGCCCAGCTCGGGGTTAAATCTCAGTGCTCACTAGCCTAGAAACGTGATACCTCAGTCTGATCAGGCGTCAATTTAGCCTCACGTTAGAATTCGTTGACAGTGTGTGTACCGCGAGAACCCTAGCAGTTGACGACGCCACCATATCATATTACGTTTGTGTAAGGAACAGTTTGGAAGCACATCCTCTCAAGCCTTTCCCGTAACGATGTGTTCCGCCCGACATGTTTGGCGATAGTCCCACCCCCCGCACCTATGCCTTAGAAGCAGTTGGCCATTGAACCGCAACGATTACATAGATTACCCTTCCGTTTTACGAAGAGGCGAACGATGGAGACCGTGAAAGTATCGAAGAAGTATCAAGTGGTTATTCCCGAGAAGCTACGCCGTGAAGCTGGCATCAAGCCAGGCGACAAAATGGTGGCAGTGGCGAAGCATGGAATACTGCACTACATTCCGGTGCGTCCCCTACGGGAGACCAAAGGTATGACTCCCGGCTTGAATACCGAGGGTCTCCGCGACTAGCGGGACCGCATGTGATTAGTGTCGACAGCTACGGCTGGATAGAGCGCTTCACAAACGGTCCTAAGGCTACAGACTACAACCGTATTATTGATGCCGTGCAACCAGGCGAAATAATTACGGCTATGGCTGTCATTTACGGAGTCTATCGGAAGGTCAAACAGATTAAGGGAGAGCAGGCAGCACTGGAGGGTGTCGCAGCTCTAAGCCAAACGCGTGCGATACCTGTGGATCCAACGTTGTGCCTCGAAGCGGCTGATTACAGCTTGGATTATGGATTGCACTTTGCTGATTCGTTGGTTTATGCAACGGCACGTCACTTCGGAGTTTAGCTTTACACCAGTGACTAGGACTTACGTGGACTGAAGGCCGTTAATTTAATCTGACCCTCCTTGTTGCGCGGAAGTTGTTGCTGTCGATCCAAAGGATTAGGGGTTCCTGTAATTCGAAAGCTCTGGTGGTGAGACCTCTGAAAGGTCTCTATCCAGCAGACTACATTGTGATTTTTCGTAAGTATTTTGTAAACCAGTTGGTAGCTAAGCGTGCTACATCCTCCAATTTTCCGGGTTCTTCGAAGAGGTGCGATGCACCAGGAACTATCACGAGATCTTTTTCCGCTGTTATTCGTTGAAAAGCCTCTTTGTTGAGTTTGATTACAACATCATCCCTTTCGCCAACTATTAACAGGGTTGGGGCATGGACGCTGGGGAGATAAGGCTCTGCTAAATCAGGTCGTCCACCCCGGGAAACGATGGCACCGATATCTTGCCCCGCTTCTGCTGCTGCCTGAAGGGCTGCGGCAGCTCCCGTACTTGCTCCAAAGTAACCAATGCGCATCCCCTCAGTTTCAGAATGCGTCTTGATCCACTGGGTTGCACTCATCAGTCTTTTTGCGATGAGAGGGATGTCGAAGCGGTTTTCGTAGATTCGATCTTCTTGTTCGGTGAGTAAGTCGAAGAGTAGCGTGGCAAGACCAGCCTTTCGAAGCACTTGGGCAACATAATTATTCCTTGGGCTGAGCCTACTACTCCCACCTCCGTGGGCGAAGAGCACTAAGGCTTCTGCTCCATCAGGTATGCTGAGCGTGCCTTCAAGCTTGACTGAACCGACGGGTATCCTTACCAGGGATTCTGAATTTCTTGTAGATTTACGCTCCTCGAGCACCTTTACTCTCTCCTGCATGCACCCGACCTTCACAGTTCTTTATGATGAAGTTGATTACCATACTCGTTAAATATCATATTGGGAATACTGACGAAAAAGCCTTGTTATCTACGCGAATGGTCTGCTTGAATAGTCAGGCGATTCAAAAGTCCGCTTGGTGGTCTACGAAAAACCGCTTGCTTAATTCATCGTATCCCCACTAAGATTGAAATATCTCCGAAGTGGAGTAGGCTAGCGATGTCCGAAACTCTCACATCTCCCGGACAACGTTTTGCGGAGTATGCCGCTGTTCTTTTACTGCTGGTCTCGGGTGCACTCGGCTCCGTTCATTTTGGCGGCCTTCTTACTCTGACCGTTCAATTTGCAGCGGGTTCACTGCTTCTTGCCTTCGGTCTTTTCACCCTAACCTCTGTAGCTA
>JAHFOH010000032.1 GCA_023266955.1 Nitrososphaerota archaeon | reverse complement strand
AAGTCCGCTGGCACTCAGCCGGGAAGCTGCAGCCTCAACATTTATGCCTAGATTCTCTCTCGGCGATATTACATGCACTCTCTTTCTTCCTCGACTACATATCTCCTCTATGATTCTCCTTTCGTAAGAAGGAGGTAATGGACTTCTCTTCACTCCGCATGCCCCACATTCTTCCTGACGTTTTATGGGAACGTAATCGAACGTAGTGGAATCTGCATCGAAGAACAGTAACTTTCCAGCCAGATCAGGCTTTTTCCCCAGAACTATTTTAACGGCCTCCGAAGTTTGTATACCGCTGATAACTGCTAAGACTGAAGGGTGTACACCGTCGATTGCACATTTCGGAAGTTCTTCGTCGTTAAGACTTGGAAAGACGCATTCAAGACAAGGCGTCTCTCCCCCTATGATGGTGGAGGCTACACCTGTAGTCTCTATTGCAGAACCATACACATACGGAATGCCCAGTTCTAAGCAGGCTCTATTGAGAGCGTAGCGAGCGGCGATTGAGTCGAGGCCATCAATAACAACATCAACACCTCGAACAATTTCAAGGGCACTGTCTGGGTTAATGGAGACTGTAAGCGGCTCAAGCTCAACTTCAGGATTGAGCTTAGACAGTTTCTTTGCTGCTACCTCAACTTTTGAATGGCCTATCGATTCTGAGTCATAGAGGTACTGTCGATGAAGGTTGGAAATCTCGACTACGTCTCTATCAACCAGTCTTACATGGCCGAATCCCATGGCCACGACTTGTAGTGCGGATGGAACACCTAAACCTCCTAGCCCTGCAATGCAAAGCTTAGTGTCCCTTATCCTGAGCTGCCCTTCGTATCCTATCTGGTTAAGAGCTATTTGCCTCGAATAACGTTCGAAGCTTTCCTCAGATAGGTGTGAAGTGGTCATCCACCTGCCACCGCCGGTAGTACAGTGATTTCGTCGCCATTCTTCAAGGAAGTTTGGATGTCGCCTAGAAACTTGACGTTCTTCCCGTTTACGTAGAAGTTGAGTAGGGGGTTAGGCTTACCGGTAGAATCTAGAATTCTTATCTTGAAGTTTTCACCAAAGCGTGACACTAATTGTTCTATCGCCTCTTGGACGGTAGTTGCTTCCACAGGTACTCTTTTTTCGCCCTTTGTTATTGCTGACAGTACTGATGGAAAAGTTATCTCAACTCTAGCCAATTAGAGTTCACCTTTTCATAATGGGCGCAAGAGTCTGTAACCTTGGCTCAACTGTTATCGGCTCGGGCAGGCTCCCGGTAAGCGCTTCAGGAGCCTTTAGGCCGCTGCCAGTGATCAGGCAAACGACGCGCTCATCGGAAGAGATTCTTCCAGCTTCAACCAGCCTCTTGAGAGCACCTAACACTACTCCTCCGGTAGGCTCAGAGAAAATTCCTTCCGTCTCAGCTAAGAGCCTAACAGAATCGATTATTTCCCTGTTCGAAACAGCTTCGGCGAAACCACGATACTTCCTGATATTTCTAAGCGTGTAAATTCCATCGCTAGGATCCCCAATTGCTAGGCTCTTGGCTACTGTGTCAGGATATTCAACAGGCGAGATTCCATCCCTGCCCTGTTTAAAGGCATCCACTATCGGCGAGCATCCTTGGGGTTGGACGCCTGTTACTTTCACATCTGTGCCATCAATCAGACCTACCCTCTCCAGCTCTTCAAACCCTTTGCAAATTGCGCATAAAAGCGCCCCGCTCGCTAGCGGCACTATTACGTGATCAGGAACTTCCCAACCTAATTGCTCAGCAACTTCGAAGGCGACCGTCTTTGACCCCTCTACGTAGTAGGGTCTCAAGGTTACGTTGACTATTCCAATCCCGTATTCGTCCGCCGCCTGGGTTACAAGCCTGTTGACATCATCATAGGTGCCGTTAACTCGCACTATCTTGGCTCCGAAAACTGCAGTCTGAACGATTTTGTTCGCTTCTATATCGGATGGAATGAACACATAGCAATCCAATCCAGCCTTAGCCGCATGAGCCGCTAGCGCCGCCGCAAGGTTCCCTGTCGAGGCGCAACCAACCGCTTTGAACCCGAACTCGAGCGCCTTGGAAACAGCTACACTACTCGGTCGATCTTTGAAGGAATACGTCGGGTTGATAGTGTCATCCTTGACGTAGAGATGCTTCAAGCCAAGCTCTTTAGCAAGGGTATCGCATCGTCTCAAGGGATTGAAGCCCGCACTCAAGTTGACTATCCTATCGGGATCTTTCACGGGGAGGAGGTCAAAGTATCTCCAGAGGCTCTTTTCGCGTCCATTGAGCGAGGATGGGGTTAATCGAATTTCATCATAGTTGTAGACTGTATCTAAGGCACCAAAACATTGGTCGCAAACGAACTTGACTGTAGGAGGAAATTCCGTGGTACAATCTCTACATCTTAAGGCTGTTACTTTCCCCAATTAGAACTCGCGCTTGGCGTTTAGGTATAAATTAATTGTTGACGAAAATATTCTGTTAGGAATATACCGGCGAGTGACTATGCCTATACCTTTAGCAAGTCAGCCTTCGTTACTATTCCGACTGGTATACCCTCTCTAACCACCAAGACGGCTTGGAAAAACTCCAAGAGCGGGTATAGCACCTCAACTGGAGACTGCTCGCTAACAGTAGGGAAGGGTTCATCCATAGCTCCCTTGATTTGCTTGCGAAACACCTCTTCAGGATTGCCGCTTTCAGAAAGAAGCCTGAGAATCGTTTTCTCAGAAATACTGCCGACGACTCTCGTTCCATCGTAAATAGGTAACTGCGAGACGGCATGCTCCCTCATGAGCCTAGCGGCTTTATCAAGGCCCTCGCCCTTAGTAACGTAGACGATTTCTCTTGACATGATATCTTGCGCCTTCTTGATGTCCTTCCTCTGCAGCTTCAACAGCGCCTCTACTATGGACTTGTATTTCGAGAAGGAGGGATCCAGCTTTCCAGCTTCGATCTTAGCTATCAGAGACTGGCTGACTCCAGAAATGTCCGCTAGGCGCGACTGAGTTAGCCCCAGTTGCCTTCTTATCTTAGAGATGTCCTTTGGTTCGAACATGCCAGTTCCAATGCCAACGTCAAGGCTATAATCCTTATTCCGACCGGAATAATTCCCTCAATAATTCTTATATGACGGATGTCATAGATCGAACATAGAGTATGGTTGAGTTAGACAGACTGGTGTGTTAGGCGTGGAGCGCTGAAAAGAGTCGTCTAACAACAGATGTCTTACATTACCGTAGCTGATCTTCTTCGCCTGTACTATGAAGAAGTCGTTTGAACGGTTTCTGTCGTCTTCCGTGGCTGTTCCTCCGCTTCAACATGAGGTTCAGGAATTCCTGGAGGAAGCTCAGAGTCAGGCTTCACTTCCTCAAACTGGACCGTTATCCTATACTTCTTACCGCCATATGTGATGAATTTCTTACTAACTCTTATTGGGCCTCTGAACTCTAGCTTACTGATCAGATAGTCTCTAATCTTCTGCAACTGGGCGTCTGTGATTAACTCCTGTCCTACTAGGTTCTCGAGTTCAGCATCCCTGTGGAGTTCACTCAATTACTTAACTACATCATATTGTTGCATTTAAAGCTAGGCTAACTTGGATAGCTAACAAACTCGGTGGCGCATTCGGGACATTTTCAATATTATCGTAAAACCGTATTTGTAGCACTTCTTACCTTTCCCTATGGGAGGGTACCTACAGGTAGCCCTCTTTCTTCAGAAGTTCGGCTACAAGCACTGCCCCTTTAGTAGGGCTCATCTTTGTATTGTGCGACACCAGAACGTACTTCATGCCATTTGGAACAACGGCGTCTCTTCTTAATCTACCTACGGAAGTTGCCATCACATTGTAGAGGTTTCTGTCTAGCCTAGGTTGCGATAATGGATCGGAAGAGGCATCAACATTAAGCATCTTCTGCTAGGACGTCTTGTGTTCAAATGAAGACAAAACGCCTTTACATTCTTTGATCCCCAATTCGGTGAGTTCTACGGATAGCCCTAAGTATTGTTCTGGAGTTAGAGCCAGAAGTCTCTTTCTGACTCTTGATTCCATTTTGATGTTTTTGATGTATCCATGAATGTGTTGCAGACTGATCTTCTTTCCTCTGGTCGATTGCTTTAAATCCTCAAATGCCGCCTCGTACCTCTGCGTCTTTAGAACAGTCTGAAATGCTTCGGTAAGCACTTCAGGATGTTTGAGCAGTTCTTCTTTCATGATCCCCGCGTCAGGATGTACTCTGTCTAGGCCCTCAATCGTATTCTTAAGTGCTATTATTGAATGAGCGAAGGCTAGACCGTAGTTCCTCTTTACAGTCGAGTCCGAAAGGTCCCTTTGGAGTCTTGTAATCTGTAACTTGCCCGCCAAGAGGTTTATCAGACTGTTTGCCACCTCTAAGTTGCCTTCGCTGTTCTCAAGGTCCACTGGACTTACCTTGTGAGGCATCGTCGATGAGCCTACTTCATCCTTTAACACCGTCTGTCTAAAGTAGCCGTAGCTGAGATATTGCCACATGTCTCTGTCAAGGTTTATGACGATGTTGTTTATCCTGAAGAGCGTATGAAGAAGTTCGGAAATCTTGTCGTGGGGAATGACTTGACTCGTTATGAGCTCAGGCTCTAGGCCTAGACTCGAAATAAAATTGGTTGAAAACTGTATCCAGTCTTTGTTTGGGCAGGCAAAGTGCAGTGCGCTATAGTTCCCCACCGCTCCGTTAAGCTTTCCGGGTAGCTTCGTATCCAGTTTCCTTAGTTCCCTGACAATTCTGACGGCGAAATTTACGAATTCCTTTCCGAGGGTGGTGGGAGATGCTGGCTGCCCGTGAGTCCTTGACAGCATAGGAACGGCCTTGTATTTTTCGGCAAGCTTGATCAGGTTCTCCTCCAACTGTATGATGACTGGTAAGTACTCTTGGCTCAGGGTGTCTCTCAGCATGCAAGAATAAGCGAGGTTGTTGACATCCTCGGAAGTAAGGCCAAAATGAACATAACATTTTAAGTCCTCCAGAGACGATTTGCCCGTCACCTCCTTAATGTAATACTCGATGGCCTTTACGTCATGTCTCGTCCGTCTCTCGATTTCTTTGATGCGCTTCGCTTCATCTAAGGAGAACTTCTGATGCAGTTTCCTTAGAAAACGCCTCTCATGAACAGTGAGTTTCCTGATAACGCCCGCTTCTGATAGCGCTACAAGGTATTCAACTTCGATCCTTATCCTATACTTGATGAAAGCGAACTCGGAGAAGCGGCCGCTTAAAGCAGATACATCCTTAGCATATCTACCGTCAACTGGGGATATCGCTACTAATTCTTCCATGCAGAACTACCGTATCTTCCTAGCCAAAACTGTCTCCTCTCTCATAGGTCCTACCGATACTAACGCGACATATACACCAGTAAGCTCCTCTATCATCCCGAGATAACTCTTAAGTTGCCTAGGAAGTGCTGAGAAGCCCTGTCGAGCAATCCTTCGCCACTCATCCGTGGGCAAATCCGGCCAGCCTTCATAGTCATCATATACTGGCCTACACTTCCTGAAGACTCCCAGATCCGCCGGGTGTTCGTCAACCAGTTCTCCATTATACTCGTAGCCCACACAAATCCTAACGCGATCAAAGCCACCCAAGACATCAGTCTTGGTTAACGCAAGACCTGTGAGCCCATTTACTCTTGCGGCATACTTTACGGTTACAGCGTCAAACCAACCGCATCTTCTGGGTCTGCCGGTCGTAGTACCATATTCCTCTCCCTTTGAACGCAGCTTGTCGCCCAGTTCACCCGACTCCTCCGTTGGAAGAGGACCGTTCCCCACTCTGGTAGTGTAGGCCTTTGCAACACCGATAACCTCGGTTATCTTTGTGGGTCCTATGCCTACTCCCGTTAAAGCTCCTCCAACGGTTGAATTCGATGAGGTACCGAACGGATAGACCCCATGATCTACGTCCAACATGGTCCCTTGAGCGCCTTCAAAAAGAACCGTTTCGCCAGCGTCTAGACACTTGTTGACTTCGAGAGACACGTCGCCTACATACTCTCTGAGGCTGCTCCCATATTTCAGGCACTCTTCGAGAATCCTGTCTCTTTCAAGACTTTCAGTTGAACCAAACACGTGTCTTAGCACTTTATTGTTTAGCCCGACGAGTTTGTCCAACTTCTTCTCCAAGACCTCCCTATTCATCAAGTCAACCACTCGAATACCGAGCCGAGAAATCTTGTCGGCGTATGTTGGCCCAATTCCCCTCTTTGTTGTGCCAGCACTCAGCTCTCCTTTGAAGTCTTCTTGCAGGCCGTCTAAGATTTTGTGGAAGGGTAAAGTGACATGTGCCCTGTCGCTTACTAAGAGTTTAGGGTTTATGCCCCTTGTCTTTAATGCATCAATTTCGTCGACGAGAACTTCTGGGTCTACTACAACCCCGTTTCCAAGAAACAGTTTCTTGTTATGGAGGGCACCGGAAGGTATGAGGTGAAACCTGTAGGCCTCTCCATTCACTACGACCGTGTGTCCAGCGTTGCTTCCGCCCTGAAACCTGACTACGCAGTCAGCCCGCTCAGCCAGATAATCCACAACCTTGCCCTTTCCTTCGTCGCCCCACTGACAGCCAACTACTGCTATACCTGCCAAATGTGCTTCACCTCGATCTTCAAGAATCTTGGCTCGCATTCCCGTAGTTGTCTCTTAATTCCAACATTCTCTCCAACTCGTCACGAGTCATTGACCCACTCTCAACAAGTACTTTGGTGGCCTTCTCCAGCTCTTCATCTCCGAGCTTCTTCAACGTCTCCCTCACCTCCCATGGGTAGATTATCCACGCCTTCGTCTTCTTCACATAATAGTCAGGTCTCGGCTTAGAATCAGGCTTGTAATGTATGGTTGCCGACCTTACCTCTGTAGCCTTCAGACCTCTTAGGTAAGCGAGTCCGACCTCCAAACTCTTCCCGCTATCTGCGACATCATCAACGAGCAACAGATTCTTGCGTGCGACATCGGCGGATACTGTCTGGGTTATTACAGGATAGCTTCCTCTCTCGTTGATTCCACTATAGAATTCTATCTTCATACTTGCCACGAAGGTGTTGCCAAAGAAGTCAGAAAGGAGTCTGGCGGGCATCCAACCTCCACGCGAGATTCCTACGATAATATCTATCCTGTATCTGCTGGTAGCTATCTTCTCAGCCAATTCTAAAGTAAGAGCATAGATCTCCTTCAGGGTTGGCGCTAGGTACTCCACGCTTACCGGACTACAATCATCCCTTTCTTTAAAAACACAAGCAAAAATTCGGTGTTGTCCTAGTTTTGTTCGGGTGGTGCGACATCCCCGCTAAGGCACGCAGAACCTGAAGTATGTCCACAGAGGATTTCCGGGCTTGGGTGAGACATGTGGCGGCGATGCTGCAGGTGCAATTCGTACATGCATCTTAGGTGTATGAACCAGTAAAGACGACCGTGCAAAAATCAAGAGAGTCGTTGGCTCTGGCTATGACGACGCCTACTTTCGTCTTGGGTGACACGGCCACAGTGACAGACCAACTTTGATGGAGAATATGTAGACGTTTACGCTTCAGATAAAACCCGCAATATAGTCATCCTGCTAGTAAATACAAAGGTCCTCACTGGGGCTCTATCGTAGCGGGAGGCTTACTTGATATCGCATAGGTCACCATAGTAACCTCTGGTATCTCGTTAGTGATGCGAGTGCTGATTTGCTGAAGCAAGTTGTATGGTAAACGACTCCAGTCAGCCGTCATCGCATCCGTAGATTCTACCGCCCGCACGGTCACTATGTAGCCGTACCGCCGCAAATCTCCTACCACACCGACAGCTCTGTCATCGCCGACGATGGCAAAAACCTGCCAGACTTTATCATACCATCGTGATCTCTTGAGCTCCTCTTCGATGATGGCATCAGCATCTCGACAGACTCTAAGCTTCTCCTGTGTAACCTCACCTATTATCCTCACTGCTAGCCCTGGTCCCGGGAATGGGTGGCGATTAACTATCTCACGAGGGATGCCAAGTAAGGAAGCCAGTCGTCTAACTTCATCCTTGTACAGGAATCGCAAAGGCTCCAAGAGCTTGAAAGGCAAACTCCTAGGAAGACCAGCTACGTTGTGGTGCGTCTTGATTCGAACGGCAGGACCGCTAGCGCTAGCGCTTTCGATGACATCAGGGTAGAGGGTGCCTTGAGCTAGCCAGTCGAATGGACCATGTGCTCGAGACTGCTCTTTGAAGATTTGAGCAAACTCATCGCCTATGATCCTTCGCTTCTCCTCAGGATCACTGACTTCCCGAAGGCGTTTCAGGAATCGCTCACCCGCGTCCACAAAAATTACTTTCATCTCTAGTTTCCTGCGAAGTGTGCTGAGTACTGACTCTGGCTCTCCTTTACGCAATAGCCCATGGTCCACGAAGATGCATGTGAGCTGGTCTCCAATGGCCTTTTGAACCAGCGCAGTGGTCGTGAAGGAGTCAACCCCACCGCTTGCAGCGCAGAGCACTCGATCATACCCTACTCTTTGCCTGATGTCGTGTATGGTCCTGTCTAGGAAATTGCGCATCGTCCAAGTGGGTTTGACGCCGCAGATTCGAAGGAGGAAGTTCCGAAGAAGCCTCTTGCCATGCTTAGTATGGTGAACTTCTGGGTGAAATTGAAGACCGTAAAGGCGTAGATTAATGTGCTGAACCGCAGCCGCGAACGAGTTCTGCGAATGAGCGATAGACTTGAAGTGTGAAGGCAGCTTTTCCACTTCATCACCATGGCTCATCCAACAGACGAAGCGCTTAGGAAGCCCATAGAATAGCTCGGCCTTACCTTCGGCATGCAGAATGGTTCTGCCGTACTCTCTGCGCTCAGCAGGTCTAACTACTCCGCCGAAGTAGTCGACTAGGACCTGGAGACCATAGCAAATGCCAAGAACAGGAATACCGATATCAAAGACTCCTTTCTCACAACGCGGAGCATCTTTAGCATAAACACTGGCCGGGCCTCCTGAAAGCACAAGTCCCTTCAACCTAAGCTCTCTCAATGTGGCCGGCGAAGTATTGTAAGGAAGCAACTCCGTGTACACCCCGCATTCCCTTATGCGCCTAGAGATTAGGTGCGCATACTGCCCACCGAAGTCCAGGACTGCAACGGTGTCGCGTTGCCCCTCCTGCATAGACATCACATATACTTCAGCGCGAGACTCTTATCGTCTACCACGCAGCGACCTTCGTCATTTATCTCAGAGATTATGAAGAGCGGATGGTACCGGTCCACAGTCATCTCACTTGGTAGGGGATGCCCAGCGAAACTGAAGTCGAAGATTACGAAGCTACACTCAACTGATGCTTCACACGCTTTCGCCAAGCGAATTGAATTTCCCATGGTGCGTGATGTACGTCGGATGTCATCGACGAAAAGCGGCCGTTTGAAGAGGCGCATTACAGAGCGATCCACATAGAGACGAAAGTTGTTCCTCCCAGCCTCGGTCTGGGTGACACTTTCTACCGAGACAGGATCCTCGAAGATGATTTTATCGTATCTATGAATCGAGACGTAAGGCAGGTTAAACCTGAGTGAAGTTGCTACGCCATACTTCGCTCCGGATGTTTCGACGGAAAGAATAGAGTCAGGAGCGTACCCGTGCTTGTCAGCTTCAGCGTGGATTACTTCCACAAGCTCGCGTAAGATGTTTGGTTCATTGTAGAGGTTGAGCCATGCTATGCGAACCTTCCTCTCTGAGCCCTGCTGCCTAACGGTAATCCCATTGCCCTTAAGAAGGTCGCTGTATACCTGCTTCAGCGACGCGCCCATAGTCTCGATAAGCGGGTCGTATTATAAGATTACGTAGCAGCTAACGAATCCCTGTACGACCTTGAATTGCCTTTCTTCCCTTAAGAGAACTACATTAAGAAAGGATTAGCGGTTCCTTTGAAGCAGTTGTTTCTAGTTAGGGCTAACTTGGATAGCTAACAAATTCGGTAGAGCATTTGGGACATTTCCAATAGTATCGTAAAACCGTATTTGTAGCACTTCTTACCTCTTCCTCTAAGGCACCTTCGGTTTGACATTTAGGACAAGTTCCCGTTGTCATGATTTTTCATCTTCGCTTTCGAACTAGGGAATAAATCATTCTTCTCATGCGGAGAATGACTTTCCATTGACTTGGCCTGCTAAGCACAGTTCTGTATTCCTAACTCGATCAAGGGAAGAGAGAAATTGAGGTTAGTCTCTCAAATAGGCGAGTTCTGAATGACTTCATTGAGATTTGGAACGGTCGGTATCAGAGAAGTCTTCGGCAAGGACATCCGAGTTGAAGACATCTTCCCCTCTGTTATGCTGTTCATGATAATCTTGGGACAGACGTGCATGGTGTGGTTCTCGACACTAGGAGAACGTCTAGTGAGGAGGATTGTTTCATGAACCTATGTAAGCTAACGGAGGCCTTCACCTGATACTCGTGTTGGTCCTTTTGGGAATTATCATCGCATTGTTGGGAATAGTCTTCATACTGCAGAGCAAGGGAAGGGTGGGGCCGTCGTACTCTTTCATGGTAAGGAATCCTGTATGGACCTCCTACGGATTGATAACCGTGGTTATTGGGTTAGTCCTAGCCATAATCGGTTTAGTTTTTCCATAGAATAGTTTTTACGGAGAAAGATGACTTCAAACGCCAACGCGGTACTGACCATTGTCTATAGATATAGTAGCTCAGACGGTCTTGGAGCAGAGGAAGGAAAAAGACCGATGGTTAAGAGAATCTCCTCATTCACCCCTCTCTTCAGAAGACCGGAAAAATTTCCAAGGGCTCAGTTATTTTCCATACGACCCGCAATTTCAAGTAAAGGCGAAGCTTCATCGATATCCGAATCCTCAGCAAATTACCATGACCACTAGTATTGGCACTCAGGATCTCTTTCTTAGATATGGGTACTTCGAATTCAAGCTGGAAGAGAAGACGTACACGTTGCAAGCGTACAAGTCGCATCACGCGGATTCTTTATTCCTCCCTTTCAGGGATGGAACATCAGGAAAGGAGAGCTACGGAGCTTCTAGATATCTGGATATCAAAGAACATGAGTTGGATGATTACACCATTGACTTCAACTTAGCATATAATCCCTATTGCGCCTACAGTGACAGCTTCTCGTGTCCACTTCCACCCACAGAAAATTGGCTTTCAGTCCAGATTAGGGCGGGTGAGAAGAACTACACGAGATTAGCCGAATGAGCAGCGTGATCAGAGTTTGATTTATCAGGCGTACGCGACCACTTCAGGCCTGCCCTTCCTACGCTTCTCAAGAATTCTCCTAATCAACGCTAGAAGCTCATCTGTAGAGTAATCCTCAGCAACCTTGTCGCACTCTTTCCCAGTCTCCTTCTCTACCGCTTTGTCTATCTCATGGTACTCAGGTAGACTAATGTTAAGGAGAAGCTCTTGTCTAAGCCTGCGTAGGAGCAGGTCGCTCATATCTGCATAATGAGAGGGAAAACGGTTGCTTTTATTGTTGAAATCGGCGACTTGAGGTCGAACTAATTTTAATCTGTGCACTACGCTACTGAACTATAGCCCTGGGGGCTTTCACCACTTGATGATGAACTTGTTCGTCTAAGATTTCGGCAATCAAAACTTCATCAGTGTCTAATATCTTCCATCTCTCATCCCGCGTCAATTTCTCTGAAGCGACGACGAGATGTTTTGCACTTGGCAAATAGCTCATTTGAAAGTACTTTTGGTCTTGTTGACAAAGAGATAGCTGTGAGTTGGCATAATCCTTATGAAATCTGCAGAAAGCGTAAAGCTTCTTGCCATCGGTAAGTATAGTATTCAAGCCGATGTATGGATGCAACTTATCTTTGTGTGAATTTCTGAATTTCATCCATAAGTTATCCAGCAAAGCTACAAAACTGTAGAATGCTTGAAGGGCGTCTTTGCCGGAATGGATTTCTTTCATCAAATACCAAAAGTAGATCTCGCTATCGTTTACACCCTGTATCTTAGCCCTGTAATCTCCAAGCTGCTCTTCGAGTTCATCTGGGAGGTTTATTGTTCCGTTGTGTGCGAAGACAT
>JAHFOH010000031.1 GCA_023266955.1 Nitrososphaerota archaeon | reverse complement strand
TATCCGCTGTCCGCTATCGCTGGCGCATAAACTGGAATCTTCTTTTCATATGCCTTGGCAACTATGCTGTTTATTCCCATGCTCAGAAGTTTCTCGCCGAATATGTGAAGGAACTCACGGGATGAATACGTGTAGTTGGGATCTAGTTCTTGAAGAAAATCCTGCACTAAAATCTCCATCTTCCTATACTCTAGTTCATCAGCGAGGACATCGTAAAATCTGTCAATTTTGTTGCGCAGAAGTTCTGCGTCATCGACGAGTGAGCTTCCCTGATAGTATCCGTAACCCATGGCTTCAAGAATGTCCTCTGAAACGTTCGCGCCTGTAGACACGAGAACGTCTATGAACCTTTTCTCTATCATCCATCTAATGATCTTCCACATTCCTGTCGTACTAAGTGAGCCTGCGTAGCCCATGATGATTGTTAAGCTCCTTTTCTTCAGCATCTCCTCCCAGACTTCAAAAGCTTCTCCCATCTTCCTTCCTTGGAAGCCTGTCTTCGCCATTTCGGAGAGGAGTTGAGCGATGCTTCTGTTACCGACTTCGATGCTTTCGACTTTCTTTGTCAGATACGGACTTTTCAATCCACCGCATGATTTCGTGTTGACGATAGTATTTTAGATTTTGCACTTGAGAATTGTTTTGTAATCATTCTCAAACGAAAGTGACAATCGAGGAAATCGTGACCTAGTGTGGATTACGAGTAAAATGGTGCGGGGGGTGGGATTTGAACCCACGAACCCCTAAGGGACGAGGTCCCCCTCGCCAATGCCAGCAACCTAAGCATCGTGCCCATACCGACGGACTGGCGTAATGCAGCATAAATGAAGAGTATCTCCAGAGGACGATGCCTATGGACACTCTCTATTCGTTATTGATGTGGAGATATATACCATAATTTTCCCCCTCTGTTACGATGACCCATATGCTGACCTGTCCGTGTGGATGGACTGTGATATCCCCCCAGGGCGAAAATGACGTAAAGAAACATATCGTTATTCATCTGCAGGATACTCATCCCGGGACTAGCATGACTGAGGAAGAGATCAAGAGGATAATCAAGTTCATCTAGACGATCCCGCTAAACAAGAAGGATTTTCTTAGCAGCACTTGGTTTAGGCAGAGGCGATTTTTTGCTCGATAAATTTGTCCACCCAGTTTGGTCTTCGAGGCTCGACGATTTCCTTTAGGATGAAAAGGGAACACCACTTTACGCCTTCAAGCTTAAGCATATTCATAACTGCTTCCTCAGGCTCTCCGAGAGTGAAACCAAAGAGATTCAAGAGGAATACTCTCGCCGTAGACATATTTACCGACCACATCTTGTCTTTGTACATCTCCCTCAGCTTTCTCATGACGACGTCCTGTTTCGTGGGCTCAACTGACGTCTCCAATTCATAGAAAATCAATCCTTCTTGCTTCTGAGGATTTATGACTGCGCGAATCAGAAGCGCCCCTGAATCCAATAGCTTTTCAATTCTATATTCAGCCATTCTAGGTGTTATCGATAGTGAGTCTGCTATCTGTCTAGTCGTAGCGCGCGCGTCATATCTCAGCTTCTGAATTATCTGCCAATCTAGTTTGTCGGGCTTGGAGAGCGGTTCCTTAACGACACGATCTCCTAAGTTCATATTGTTCAATTCATATCTGCTGGCTATACCATTGGCTGCTTGTTGAACCTCCTGAAGCGAAACACCAGATATGGTGATGGACAGTACGGGTCCCAAATAATCGAATGCCTCGACTACATTAGGAACCTGTTCAATGTTCTCTAGAACTCTGTGCTTTGTGATGAGATTTATAGCCTCGAACCTGTACGAACCCATGCTCCTCAGTCCGAAGAGCGCTAGGCTTGGGATTGCTTGATAGTATTTGATGAAGCCCTTGTCCTCCATGTTCTTGACCCTGATTCGAACAGTCTTTTCGTCTAACCCTAGCTTTCTTGCGATCCCGGATGGACTGATGTGCCTCTTGGTAAAGGTGCTGTAATTCAGATCTTTGAATGCCATCTCGCAGAATATTCTTACGTCTTTGGCATCCAACCCATTTCCAGAGTTAGGCGCCTCATTATTAGGTCAGTGCACAGGGTATCTTGCGAAGTAGGCTTTGGAAACCTAGGCTATTGGTGCGTTGTAGATTACGGGTGTCGGCTTACCGTGGCTGTTTTATCATCCCCTGAGCGAACAGCTAGGTATGCAGAAGGGAGAACTTCTCTTCGACGTAAAGGAGAAAGTCACGTCGGTAACCCTCAGGGAATTCACCGCACAAGGCGCTAGAATCGACTTTAACCTTGAGGGACAAGTGAGTGGTAGGTTGAACGGTCTTCGAATGAGCACTCATAATGTTCTCTTGAAGGCTGATGGAACCGCAGAGGGCGATTCCAGGACACTCCTATTCACCAAGGACGGCGAGCCGGTATTCCTCATCGGGAAGGTTAAGGCAAGGCTGATCGACCCGACACCAAAGACGAGTGTCGAGGAGGAACTCAGTTTCCAGACCCCATCACAGAAGCTAGCCTGGCTGAATACGACTAAGGGTTGGTCGGAAGGGACGCATAACTTCGCGACCGGCGAATTCAACGCCAAGGTCTATACTCAGAAGTAACATGGCAAAGCCTGCCACTCCCTCTCTTTTTTTAGAAACTCCACCACTGCCACTGCAGTCGGCTTTCTGATTCTCTGCCCAAGAATCTTCAATGTTAGAGATATCGAGTAGCATTGGGATCGGTCTACTCCTTTTCTTTCTAGGCGGACTTGATGAGACTCAACTGTTCTTCATTTATTGTGAGAGCAGCGGGCTGACATGCCTTCGACCTTCTAATGAATGATGGTAGTGCGGGGGGTGGGATTTCAGCATTAATTTACCAGTAATTTACGACTTGGTTGACGCTCTAGTGATTATCAACGGCCTGTCTTTCTTAAAGGAGCGTCTCGCCCCCAGTATCTCTATACCGATGATTTCACCATCATGACATAGACCCACTACTACATTCTTTGATACCTCGACACTCTTCCAGTAGCCCTTATTCCTAAGCTGTATCCCGATCACATTCTCTTCCTTGTCGTACCAGATCTCACTCATTCCCTTCAACCTAGTCAAGCGAGTAGGCAGTTATACTCTTCTTCTCTTGCGCTTCCAGTGCTCTGATGCTTCTAAGCTCGTACTTGCTCACTACACCTATTCACTCCAAGTTGATAAGGATAACCTGTGAATAGTTGAATCTTGGGCATTATTCCCAGATTGCAAGATTTTTTGGAAAGTGTTTGTGTAGATTCAAAGATCGAAGCCTACAGTATTGAAGCGCGAGTCTCAGATGAGGGGTGGATTTGAATATGCATACGCCATACAGTGGACATACAGGATTCTTAATGGATGTAATGTCGAAACTCCTTTGGTACTTTACCAGTCTTGTCCCATCGCCTAATGATTGTCAGGTAAATCTTCTTAGCTTCGGGGAACGCTGATAAAAAGTGAGCCGACCGCTATACCTAAATTGGAATCAGAAGCAGCGTGTCAGCAACTAAGTGAGTTTGCATGATCCTTAGGATTGATGATGTGATCGCTGCGAGCAAGATGAAGACGCCACCAATGTCTACGCGTAGTGGAAGAAGTTATGGGTGGCTGTATGGAAGGAATCTGATGAGAACGATCAAGTACGTCGCACAATCATCTTTGCGTTTCCAACCACCGGCTCACCCGATTCCCCTCGATCACGCCTAGGTCCAAAACTGACGACCATCGCATTAACAGTAGGGCTATGTTTAAGAGTCGACGATTGAGGACGCGGGTGTGCAGCAAAACCGGTGTTTCTTGAATCAGAAGTAGCTGACTCACCGACAACGATTTTGCGCGAGTAGCGAGAAAGAATTGAGTAAATTTCAGGAACTGGCGTTGGACCCAAGAATCCTTAGGGGTCTCGATGCCGTGGGGTATGTTGCACCCTTCCCGATTCAGGAAAAGGCGATAGGTCCCCTGATGAGGGGCATTGATGTCGTTGCGCAGGCGAAAAGCGGTACGGGGAAGACCGCCGCTTATGCGCTGCCACTTCTTCAAAGGATTAGTGTTCAAAGTAGAAGCGTTCAGGGACTGATTCTTGCGCCCACACGGGAGCTGGCGGCGCAAATAGCGGAAGAGTTCAAGCGTCTGGGACGATTTACCGGGGCTAAAGTCACAGCGATTTACGGCGGTCACTCTATCAATACTGATTTCCAAGCTCTTTCACACGGTGTCCACGTAGTCGTGGGAACCCCCGGCAGACTCATCGACCATCTCCGCCGGAATACGCTGGACCTTGACTCTGTAAGATACGTCGTGCTGGATGAAGCCGACACAATGCTGGACATGGGCTTCATAGAGGACGTCGAGTTAATTCTCAAGCACTGCCCGAAAGAGAGACAACTGAGTCTATTCTCAGCTACTATGCCCGAGCCAATCATTCAGCTATCCAACAAATACATGAATCACCCCCAAACAATACTCGTCGACTTAGACGAACCTTCCGTCGATACACTCGATCAGTACTACACAATCGTGGAAGACGACGAGAAATTCGCGGTTCTTAGTGAGATTCTTAATAAGCAGAAACCCGATAGCACGATAATCTTCTGCGCAACCCGAAACGGAACTCGTAGACTGAGCCGTGAGTTAGAGCGAAGATTTGAGAGGGTTGTTGCCCTGCACGGTGATCTGAGTCAGCATCAACGAGATCACTCAATGGATCTATTCCGTTCCGGTCACGCCGATATGCTCGTTGCGACAGACGTGGCGGGTAGGGGAATCGATATTCGACAGGTTGACTGCGTAATCAACTATAACGTTCCCAAACATCCCTTGCTCTACTTCCACAGAGTAGGCAGGACAGCTAGAGCCGGGGGTTCCGGACAATCATTCACTCTTGTCTCACGCCGAGAACTCCGTGACTTCGGTCGAATACAGAACCTGACCAAAGTGAGGATCAAACCCCTTAAACCACAGGACGAAAGTGTTCACTTCACAGCATTCCAACAACATGACACTGTCAGAACAGAGGGCCCACGAAGAACAACCTCTAGGCAGAGACGATTTCAACCTAACTTCAGGAAAAGAAGATGGAGTCACTAAGCAAATCGATGTACCCTCATGCCCAAGAGTTTTCTGGGTTCGATCAACCAGGATCTTTTTGGAGTTTCACGGACTTGACCCCGCTGCCCTTTGTCCACCCCCACGTCATCGTCTTCTTTGCGAATACAAACAGAACTGTACTGGCCCCCGGCGTCAAATTGGAGGAAATAGGCCCGGTTCAGAATAACAAGAGTGATGTTGTTTTTAATACTGCTAATGTGATAAGGCCTCTTCAATGAGCGACGAACCAAGAACCGTCTATACATGCAGGTTCTGCCGAGCAACCTTTCAAAAAGAAAAGGATTTGGAAACTCATTACAATGTAATCCATAGCCAAACCTACGGAAGCAACGAGCCCGGAAGAATACCAAGATTCAAAAGTGGGAGCAGAAAACACAGATCCTGACCTTCTTTTGCGCGGGAAAGAGCCTCCTCACCCCTCTCCCGTCCTTGAAGAATGTATCCTATGTCCCAAATCTCATACCCTTATCCATCAGAAGAGAACCAGAAGTACTAACGTTTCTGCGCACACTTCGCTAGGGAACACTTAGTCCATTGTTGATTGGTCTCTACTGTCTGGTTTTGCGCTAGACTTGCATGTACGCATGTCGGAAGTTGGAATCTTGTGCTCGCCATATGAAACGACACTAATCGGCCGGGGAAGTCTTGCCAGTCGGCCGCACCTTTACCTACGCTGTATCACTTCGACTCACTATTAGGGAGAGCTTTTGGGTGAGTGCCATTCTTTTGATGTAAGACTCTCTCTTCATTGCATCTGAACGGCTGCTGCAGGTTTCTTTGTACACCAACGTTACGGGGAGCCTACTTCGGGTGAATTTGGAGCCTATTCCTCCGTTATGCTCCTTCAAACGTCTCCCTACGTCAGAAGTAAATCCAGTGTAGAGCTGCCCCGTTCTGCACCGTACTATGTAGACAGTCCACTCAACCAAGATGTTCACTACAGCTTCCGAACATAGGATGGCTTAAATGAAATTCGAAGTCCAAAGGATAACCAAGTGAAATGAGCTGGCTATAGACAAGACAGATTCGGAAATGAGATGTCCAAAATGTCGACGGTATTCGTTGAAGCAGTTGCATGACACCATTAAGTGTAGATTTTGCGGATATCAACTTTCACCTGGACAGGCGGCTAACTTTAGACTCTTCGAACTTCTCAAAAAGGAAGGTAACAAAAGCGAGAGATAACCTCATCATACGACACGTCCTCCCAATCACTTTTTAGGAGCCAATAGCTAGGCAAGTTTTGTGAGCATAACTTTCTTGACGAAATGCGAGGAAAATGCGTGGGGGTTAGAAAGATGGCCAGGAAGATAAAGCTAAAGTCTAATCCCTATCAAACTAAGCCGGTTTCGCCAGCTTTCGGAATGGCATGTCCCTACTGTGGCTCTCACAGTTGCAATCCCTTGAAGATTGTAGAAACAGATGGGTTTCAACAGTACAAATGTAGTTCATGCCTTAAGACATTTGGCAAGAGGATTTAGGCGCTACAAGAACAAGTCTTATGATTATCCCATGAATTAGTCTAGTTTGCCCGATCTTGTGCTAAATGCCTTTTAAGTGCCGGCAAGTATTTGGCGAGGTAGAATAGAATGGGCAGGTACAAAAAGAGCGAGAGGGAGGTAAGAATGTCGAGTGAAGGCTACCTTTCACATCTTGACCAAAAACTTGGAATGCCTGTTGGAACCATCTATAGCTTGTGCAAGGCAGCAGTTAGCCGTAAATCCATTGAACGCAAGGAATGTAAGGTCACCTACAAAGGATTAACATCAAAATCTGTCAGAGTCAGCAGTGGCAATTTCAGTTGGGTTCCGAAGAAGATCTTTCTAATAGAAGGTAAGGAGACTGACGAAGGAAGAAAGGTTCTAGCCCAGGTTTTTCTGGACATGCCCGATACCCAGCAATCGTACTCCTCGCTCATTGCCAGCCCGATGATGACTGAGCTTACCAGGAAACTCGGTGAAGCTGAAACGAAATGAACCGATGAAAGGATAAGTCAACGCAGATTGAATTCATGTAGCATCTTGACGTGAAACACTGATAAAGAATCTTCTCAGATTTTGAGCGGTCGCGTTACCTCTTTTTTCGTAATCAGCGTATTCTCTCACAAACGTAGCGCGAACCACCAGATCAGGAAGACGTAAATCCCAAAGGTTTGTCATACGTCGTCATCGACTCCTAGACCTCTTCCAAGCGATTTTAAGCTTGACTTAGCAATTTGCCGATTGGGAAATCCGTAGCAAACCTCCTTCGAATTCCTTTTCCACCGAAATATAAGCACAACTCGATTTGTATCTTTGGCACGGATGATCACTTCCACCAGGCAGTGACTTCGACTGTACGCGGTGTTGCTGATTTGTCTAACCGAAAGGCAGTCTGTGCTGATTTGCTACAACTTTGACAAAGATACATTACGACCTGGTGACTAAGACTTGTAAAATGGTGCAGTCGTAGTATTTACGCGTGCCTTTACTAGCAGCGTTCGGACTCTACAAGAGCATACCTTACTGCGACTAATGAACTGACAAAATGCGTACTTGTAAAATACAAAACCGATAATTCCAATCTCTAATTTTATCTTGGCAATCTTGCTTCAGGCGCCAGCCTTAGATTTTGTCGTATCAGACTTTTGAGAACATGAGTTCCGTCACCTCGTTTTGCCGAAATGATTGTGCATGGCGAATCTCCGACAAGGTTTTTGGCTTCGGTTATATTTTCTTGCGAAGCTATATCCGATTTATTCAGTATAGTTATCATTTTGGAGGGTGAAATCTTCAGCTCTTTCAGAGTATCCAAACAACTGTTATATTTTATCGCCACCCCAGGGGATGGTTCGCTGGCATCCACCATTAGGAGTACCAGATCTGCATAGTTCAGCTCGTCAAGAGTCGACTTGAACGCTTCGATCATGTATGTTGGCAATCTGCTTATGAATCCTACAGTGTCTGAAAGAAGTATCTTCGTCGAGTCTGGTAGCGTCACAGTCCGAGTGGTCGTTCCTAGGGTGGTGAACAGGCTGTCTGCAACTTGTTTGTCTTCATTTGCCAGCCTGTTGAACAGCGTGGTCTTTCCTGAGCTTGTGTAACCAACGAGGGAGACGAATGGCATATTCAGCCTCTGCCTCTGGGCCCGATAGAGATCACGCCTTTTTCCAGCCTCGCGAAGTTTTTCCTTTATGAAAGATATTCGCTTCTTCAACGCTCGGAATCGGACATCGACGGCGGTTGCACCCATTCCCGAAAGACCCTGTCGCTCGCCCTTGACCGAGAGACGGACATTTTGCCGCGTCCTGGGCATTTCATACCCTAACTCCGCGAGTTGAACTTGGAGCTTCGCTTCAGTAGTAGTGGCCCGAGTTGCGAAGATGTCAAGGATGAGCTTTTCCCTGTCAATTACATGTTGTCCGGTTAGTTTGTCAAGGTTGTAGATTTGAGATGAGGTTAGGCCTTCATCAACTATGATCTCTTTGCAGCCGGTTGTAGTTGCAATCTGCTTGATCTCTTCCGCCTTGCCAGAGCCGACTCCAAACTCACCATGCATTAAGTACCTCTGAACAACTATCTGCGCAACTTCAAACCCGGCCGCTTCAGCTAGACCGACTGCCTCCTGCTTGGTAAACGCGTCGGGATATGTGACGAGAATTGCCTTTCTGTTCGATGTCATTGCTTTACTCACCTGACCCGCGTCATACTTCAATCATAGATGCTGCCGTTGTTATTCCCATAGAAGGAGGCTAATGCCTTAACGATAAGGGCTTTGGTGTGCTTGGTCTTCGACCTATCCTCCAACTGGTACTCCACGATCCTCTTGAAACTCGCCGTTTTCAAGTCCTCTAGTTTAAGAGACCTCTCCCTCTGCCTCTCTAGCATTAGCTCGTCAGGGTTCTTCTTAGCCCACTCGCAAAAGACTCGAAGCGCCCAGAGATAGTTCTGCATCGTCATATGTGGCTTCTCAAGAACCAGTCGCTCCCTCCATCCCTGAGTGCTCGCAAACTCCAGTATAGACATCTCCATTCCCTGTGCTCACCTAAACCGAGTCAACATCAGCTACGAGACTTAGCCGCGAGATGTAGTTAGCCACGATACACGTGGTGAGGACTCTCGCCGAGATTGAATGGATGCCATAATCCATGTAAGCTGCGCATTCAAGCAATATCTTGTTCGCAGAACTTGCACCTAGAAACTCGGTCCATTTCTAGTTCGCCTCTTCACTCCATTCCTCCCATGCCACCACCCATTCCGCCCATGCCTCCTCCACCTGGAGGCATTGGTGGTGTCTTCATCTTGCTCCCAGCAATCACATCATCAATCCTAAGGATCATGCAGGTGCATTCGGTTGCCGAGGTGATTATCTGCTCTTTGACGGATGCTGGTTCGATTACGTCCTTGTTGTACAGGTCTTGGACCCCAATTCCTAGGACATCTACACCATACCATGTTTTACCCGCTCCATGCTTCTCTCTCAGTTCTACCTGTATGTCTAATGGATCGAAGCCTGCGTTTTCAGCCAACGCAAGCGGGATTGATTCCAGAGCTTCAGCATACTTCTGTGCTGCAAGTTGCTCTCTCCCCGGTAGAGTACTTGACCATTCCATGAGCTGATGTGATAATTCTTCTTCCACAGCGCCTCCTCCGCCGACAATTGCAGGCTTCTCGATAACGTCTTTGATGACCATGATGGCATCATGCACCGAGCGTTCGGCTTCGTCAACGACTCTCTGGCTTCCACCTCTGATGAGTAGCGTCACGGCTTTGGGGTTCTTGCAGCCCTCGACGAACACCCATTTGTCCTCCTCAACTTTCCTCTCTTCGACTAGACCAGCCTGCCCAAGGTCATCTTTGGATAGGCTATCAAGACCTGTTACAACCCTTGCGCCTGTTGCCTTGGATAGTTTGGTCATGTCTGATTCTTTCGCTCTTCTTACAGTTAGAATGCCCGCCCTAGCCAAGTAGTGTTGGGCGACATCATCAATGCCCTTCTGGCAGACGAGAACGTTTGCTCCTGAGTCAGATATCTTCTCCACCATATCCTTAAGCATCCTTGTCTCCTCGTCGAGGAAGAGTTTGATCTGCTCTGGACTGTTGATGTTGATCTTCGCATCCATCTCCGTCTTCTCGATTTCAAGAGGTGAGTTCACCAGAGCTATCTTTGCTTTCTCTACTCGTTTTGGCATGCCTGCGTGCACTACTTCTTTATCCAAGATGACGCCTCTTACGAGCTGTGTATCTTTTAGCGAGGCTCCGGCTTTCTTCTCAACCTTGACGTTATCAACATCGACCTTGTATTTGCCTTCTTCCGTCTTCTCAGCAACTTGAACGAGAGCATCGACGAGGAGAGCGGCCAAGGCCGCGCTCCCACTCGAGACAAGCTTCGAAGCCATGCTCGTCATTGCAACCTTAGTCAAGGTTGCCGTGTCGGTCGGCTGAACTTTGATTGATATTTTCTTCAATATCTTCTGCGCTTGAGCCGCAGCCTTCCTGTAGCCATCGACAATGACTATTGGATGCACACCCTTATTGATGAGGTCTTCAGCGTTACTGAGGAGTGCTCCAGCCAGAACCACGGCTGAAGTTGTCCCATCGCCCACCTCGTTGTCAGTAGTCTTGGATATCTCAACGACCATCTTTGCAGATGGATGCTGAACGTCAATATCCTTCAATATAGTAGCTCCATCGTTAGTTATTGTAACATCTCCCATGCTGTCCACGAGCATCTTGTCCATGCCTCTGGGACCGAGAGTCGACCTTACTACCTCGGCTATCAGCTTGGCTGCCATAATGTTGTTGCTCTGAGCCTGTCTTCCACGACTTTGAGACGTTCCTTCCTTCAAAATGAGGATTTGCTGTCCACTTGCTGTCCTTCCGTACGATGCTTCTGCTATTTGTTACTCACTGGACCATGGTAGATATTACCTACTATATAGAGGTATTAACCATCAAGGCTAAGATATCTGAATTTTCGACCATCTTGATGCAGATTAGGGAGATCTCGTCGTGGAATTATCAGAGGCTCCTCGGACAAGTAAACCGATTTGCTTTGGCTTTCTGCTTCTCCTTATGGGATTGTTGGTTTCAGATCCTTACGTGAGCCTCGCCAGATTAATCTCCAGATCCTCATTACGAAGGTCCCACTGACTAAATAATACTTTACCAAGCACACTTTTCTAGCCTAGCTTCCATAGTTTCAGATTTTCAAGAGACAAGCCAAGCCTGGAGCAGTTCTGACTGCTACAAATCCTAAGGCGCTGACTCGAACTAAATGGAACGAATCCGGCCAGGGGTATCAACCACATTTGCTGGGAAAGCAGACCAATTCAGACAGCCCAACAAGGGAAATACAAAAAGGACATTACTTGTTGACAAATATGTGGTAAATGAGGTAGAGAAGTTTAGATTCTATGGTAATACCCCTCGTCGCATGATGGTATTACATCACCATTCTCTACGATTTTGCCGCCAATAGCTCTTTCTCGGTCCTGCTTGCCCGCTCCTTGAGCACTTCTATCGCCTCTTCGAGCTTTCTGCATTTTTCTCCTTCTAAAGATAAAGCCGTTTCAAGTTGGTCAAGCTTGGTGACAGCGCTATCCAGATTTCGCGTGATTCCTCCGAGAGGCATGTAATCTATCCTGCGGGGCATAGCGGCAAAAAGTTCTCGCTGCGCCTGATTTATTTCGCTAATCTTTGCAAAGTCGGTAGCCGCCAGCCATGATACTTCTCGGGCAGCTTTTACGGTCTCGTAAAGCTGATTCTGTAATTCTACGTAGGCGTTCCAATAGTTCATCCAGGACTCATTAAACGCCGCAAATATCTTTTCGATCTGTTTACTCTGTTCGTCTTTAGTGTCGACGTTCAATGATACCGAAAGGGCAAAGTATAGCTCTTGGTAAAAAAGTGTTTGTAGTTATGCTAACTAGCTTCCGAGTGTACAGCCTAGACAATTTCTGCATGAGGAACGAGGATGCGTCTTGGGTTCCATTC
>JAHFOH010000142.1 GCA_023266955.1 Nitrososphaerota archaeon | reverse complement strand
TGGTCAACGCCCACTGGGGTGGTATTGCCGGGAGCCGAGTGAGAACACGATCGAACTCCTTGTAGAAGAAGGGGGCTTTCTGTACGATTCAGATGTGTATAACGATGACTTGCCCTACTACGTGGATGTGAAAGGTAGGAAGTTTCTTCTCATACCTTACACTCCCGACATAAACGACTTTCACTTCTTCTCCAATCGTTTTAGCAACTCCGAGGAATTCTATCAATATCTAAAAGACTCGTTCGACACTCTCTATGCAGAAGGCCATGAGAACCCTAAGATGATGAACGTAGGTGTTCACGTGAGAATCTCCGGTAGACCAGGAAGAATCGTCGCGCTAGACCGATTCCTAAGCTATGTCAAGGCGTTTCCAGACTTATGGATTACCCGCAGAATTGACATCGCAAAGTGGTGGCTGACTCACTACAAACCCTAGGTTCCGAAGATCTAAAAATTGTCGGATAGCCCCGAAACTGGTGCAAGGCAACGGAATTTGGCTCAAAAGAGATCTAGGAAATGACGGACCTCCCAATCGGTAACCTGGTCGGCAGCCTGCTGAATTTCAGACGCCCTGTTCTTAATGTATTCTTCAAAGAGGGTATCACCTAACGTTTCGCGGAAAAGCCTATCCTTTTCGAATTCGCCAAGTGCCTCCCCGAGGGAACGGGGCAAGAGTGTTAATCCTCTTGCCACGCGCTCTCTATCTGTCATAGGTGAAATGTCATAAGTTACAGGATCACGTGGGTCAATTTTCCGATTGATTCCTTCTAATCCAGCTGCTAGAATACAAGCCATGAGTAAGTATGGATTAGAGGCCGTATCGGGAACGCGGTACTCTAGACGCGTAGCCTTTCCGCGCTCATCGGGAATTCGAATAGCAGCTCCCCGGTGACCAGGCCCATAGACCACTGCGTCAGCATTCCATCGCCCCGGAAGAAGCCGCTTATACGAGTTGATTATGGGTGCTGCAACAGCGCAGAGTGCTCGAGTATGAGATAGCACTCCGCCTATGAAGTGGTAACCAAGTTGACTGAGGCCGAGTTTTCGCTCATCGCCCTCATCATATAGCAGGTTAGCGCCATCTGGGTCGTGCAAACTCAAGTGGATATGCACGCCACTTCCCCACCAGTCGTGCCCAATCTTCGGCATGAAGGAGGCAATCCAGCCGTGCTGACGCGCTACTGCTTTTACCGCGTCCTTGAAATAGACTATATCATCCGCTGGCTTTAATCCCTCTCCATAAGCAAGGTCAATCTCGAGCTGTCCTCGCCCTCCCTCCACGTGTGTCTTAATCACATGGACATTCATCGATTCTAGCGCGGCTAAGAAATCGGCCATAATCGCTTGATGAAAATCATAGCCAGCTTGGCTTTGGATTCGGCTCGTATCTGCGGGTACAACTCGGTCGTCTTGCTGGTTCACTAGATGGAATTCGATTTCAGAACCGGCTACGAACTGGTATCCCATTGATCCCGCTTGTTCAAGAACACGGCGGTATACAGTTCGTGAACAGAGCGATGATGGACTTCCATTAAGTTCATACAGATCCCCTACGAAGCGTGCCGTCTTCGGGGCGTAGCTGGGAAGAGCAAGCGTGCTCGCATCAGGCATAATAGACAAGTCTCCATGGGCCACCGTTAGAGTCGAATCTGGTGTTAGTGCGTCAAGCGTGTTGATCGCTAGATTTGCTTTCGCTGTCTTCACCCCGTTGTTGAATATGTCATCAATTTCAGCTGCGGCCTTCGGCTTCGTGCGAGCGACGCCAGCTAAGTCTAAGTAGGAAACGTTGATCATAGCGATATGCCGTTCTCCAATAATCTTCTTGATTTGGCTTAGATTCAAAAAACAATTAACAGAGAGCAATCAAATGTGCTTAAGAGTTTTGGAGATTCAAAATATACGAATACGAAGCAAAACATCTGCTTCACGGGGGGCGTAATAGACGAATCTAGATTTCACAGGACTGCCAGTGACCGACATTCACTGTTTCTCTTTCGCCCCAGTTCAGAAACTTGACCATGAATATCTGGTAAAGCTCTTCACGCTTGGAGGACCCACTGTCCTTGGCGTGAAGGCGCCTCCTGCTTCCAGTGACTTGCACTTCACGCTAGCATACAAGGCATTGATCCATGAACTTGCAAAGCTGCTCAAAAGTTCTCCTGAGGAAGCAAAAGTCCTCCATGCGCGTGAGGAACGAGCCAAGCATTTCGCGAAGTACATTGAGATGCTCTTAGCCGATGCCAGACTTCAGAGACTTGTTCTCGACAACGGAATTGAATCCCTTACCTTTCAGGAATTCAGCCGTTATGTTAAGATTGATCTGAAGCGAGTTTTTCGAATTGAACCATTAATTAAGATGTTGTTGGAAAGCGCTAAGAGCTTCACCGAGCTCTTGGATGATTTTGACCGAAGGATTAAGGATTCCATAAAGAAGGAGAAGTTCATAGGATTCAAAACGATTATCGCTTATAGAACGGGGCTCGACATCGCATTAGTGAACGAGTCAGAGGCTCGTGCGGATTTCAATCGTTATAGAGAGGGGGAGGAAAAGGAAGCTTGGTTCGGGCCGCCTGTTAAACGACTTCGTGACTTCCTGCTTCTCTATACGATCGAACGTGCGCGAGAGTTGGGTGTGTTTGTTCAGATCCACACTGGTCTAGGAGACACCGATATCATTGGAGACAAATGCGATCCCATTCTTCTGCTCAATCTTCTGAAGCGAGAGGAAACGTTACCGACTACGATTATCTTGATTCACGGTGGCTATCCATACACGATAGAGGCTGCTTGGCTTAGCAAAGTATTCCCTAATGTGTACTTCGAGCTCTCCACCGCTATACCTCCGACGTTCGCACCAGCCGTCTCTGCTGAACGGTACCGACAAGTGATTCAAATAACTCCTGTGACGAAAATCGTATACGGATCCGATGCGATTGAACTTCCGGAACTACACTGGTTTTCAGCTAAACTGGCCAAGGCAGCTTTGGCTGAAGCTCTTGCACAACTTGTGAATGAAGATTCCCTCAATGAGGAAGATGCGTATGAGGCTGCAGGTATGATCTTAAATCAAAACGCACAGTCTCTGCTTGGTCACTAGGTCAGGAAGCCTAAACGCTGAGAAAATAGGATTAGGATTAGAACTCCCGCAAATTAGGTGCACGCACCAGTGATACGCAGCATCTCTTCCCGCAGTGGCATGGTTTCCTCCGCAGATTCTCTGGCGACAAACGCTGGGCTGAGAATCCTCCGAGAAGGGGGCAATGCTGTTGATGCAGCGGTTGCTGCAGCTCTGGTCCTTGGTGTGGTCTCACCAGCGTTCTCAGGCATCGGAGGAGGAGGCTTCATGCTCATACACCTTCACCGGCAGGATGAAACTGCAATAGTCGATTACCGCGAGACAGCTCCCCAAGGCGCTTCGGCGAACCAGTTCCAGATCGACGAACGTGGTGAAGTGGTGAATAATGCCAACAGCATAGGTCACCTCGCTGTAGCTACACCTGGAACGGCTGCAGGGCTTCAAGAAGCCCTTGACAGATACGGCACCATGAAGATGCGAATAGTTGCGCAGCCTTCAGTCCATTATGCGAAGCGAGGCTTCCACGTAGCCAAGACTCTAGCGAAGATCATGAAGGAGAACCGTGATAACATCATCGAGAAATTCCGCCAGTTTTCTCAGGCAGTACGACTGATGCTCAAACCCAATGGTCATTTGTATCGTGAAGGAGAGCTGCTGAAGCTCCCAGAACTGGCACGAACACTTACAGAGGTCGCTGCCAAAGGAGCAGCTGGGTTATACTATGGTCGCGTAGCCAAAGCCATTGTCAAAGAAATGGAGGCAAATGACGGACTTCTCTCCGCTCAAGACCTAGCTAGCTACAGCGTTCGAATTAGACGCCCATTGGAATCAATGTACAAAGAGTTTCGTTTGATTGGCGCACCTCCCCCGAGCGCCGGAGGTGTGATGCTCGCGCAGTTACTACGTATGCTGGAGGATTATGATTTCCGAAGGTATGGCTCCAACTCTGCTGGAATTATTGACATAATGGCGCGCTACCTAGCCGTTGCCTTCCATTACAGCCATAAAACGATCGCCGATCCTGACTATACGCATGTGGACTCCTCTAGGC
>JAHFOH010000141.1 GCA_023266955.1 Nitrososphaerota archaeon | reverse complement strand
GCGTTCAATTTTTTAACTACCCCATCGGACTCGAATCATAAGTCGTGTTGGAAACAGGATTCGCTGCATTCGTCATAGTTGTTAGCTGAGTAGTGGTGCTGATTGGCTTCTAAGGCAGACTCTGTTTCACTTTACAAAGTTAGGAAGGTCCTCAGTGAACTCTCTACTAAGAAGGGTAGAGGAACCGAGCTCGTCTCCCTCTACATTCCGCCCAGGAAACCGATCCATGAAGTCATCGGGAGTCTGAGAGACGAACACGGCACAGCCTCCAACATAAAGTCCGACACCACCCGCACGCACGTTCTAGACGCCCTTACGAAGACGATGCAGCGTCTGAAGCTCTATGACAAAACTCCTGAGAATGGTTTGGTGATCTTTTGCGGGGCACTTCCAACAAATGGACCGGGGAGTGAAGTGGTAACCTTGCATGAAGTGGTTCCTCCTAAGCCTGTTGACACCTTCCTCTACCGTTGCGACGATCATTACCTGCTTGAGCCGATACGGGAGATGCTTAAGGAGAAGAAGATTGTTGGAATGATTTCAATCGATTCGACAGAAGCAGGAATAGGGATCGTCACCGGAGACAAAGTCGAAGTTGTTGAAGTGGTTACTTCAGGAGTGTCTGGAAAGACCCGGAAGGGGGGACAGTCAGCAAGAAGATACGAGCGCCTAAGAGAGATGGAACTCAATGACTACTACCATAGAGTTGCTAGACACGCGGCAAAGGCCTTTCTTGAGGACTATCATATAATGGGATTGATCGTCAGCGGTCCTGGTCCAACTAAAGACGACTTTCTCAAAGGACAGTACTTGGACTATCGGCTTCAGAATGCTGTAGTTGGAGAGATTGACACATCTTATGCGGGAAGAGAGGGGATTAGAGATACACTTGAAAAAGGAGTGAAGGTCCTTGAGGATGTTCGCATAATTGAAGAGAAGAAGCTTGTTCAGAAATTTCTGCGGGAAATCAATATGGAAAACGGTCTAGCAGCTTATGGTATCAATGCCGTACTCGAGGCTTTGAAGCGAGCCAGCGTCGACGTGATTTTAGTCTCCGAAGACAGTGGACTAACTTACGTTCGTGTAATTTGCAAAAGGGACGGAACGGAAAAGGAAACACTGATCATCAGGGAAGACTACGTTTCGGCCAAACAGAGAATGATCAGTGAGCCTTGCAAGGTCTGCGGAAACCTCGAATATGATGTTCTCGAGAGAGATGGCATCGAATACCTAGCTGATATTTCAATCGATTCAGTAGCGAAGATCGAGGTAATCTCATCAAAAAGTGAGGAGGGTGCGATGCTAAGAAGCTTTGGCGGCATAGCGGCACTGCTCCGATACCGGTGATCATCGTAGGTGGCAGCAGCTCAACTAGTCCCAAGGATAGACGAGAGAACCTGGAATCCTGAATTAGAAAGAAGGCTCTACAAGAGGTGGGAGAGAGAGAAGATATACCGTTTTCAACCGAAGACGAAGAAGAAGATCTTCTCGATCGACACTCCTCCGCCGTATCCTTCGGGTAGACCATGGCATATCGGAGCGGCCGCTCACTATTCTCAGATAGACATGATCGCGAGGACGGCGAGAATGATGGGTTATGAGGTTCTATTTCCAATAGGCATAGACAGGAATGGACTTCCGGTTGAGCTGTACACTGAGAAGACCTTAGGAATTAGCATCAGAACGACGCCTCGCGAGAAGTTCATCGAGGCGTGTAAGCATGCTCTAGACGATCTGGAGGCTGAAATGATCGAGATCATGAAGACGATGGGCATGAGTGGCGATTTCGAAAACCACTATCGAACAGACAATGAGGACTACCGACGTCTGACACAGAGCACCTTCATTGAACTATGGGGGAAAGGACTCGTGTATGAGGCTACTAGGCCTAACAATTATTGCTCGGATTGTGGGACAACGATAGCGGATGCGGAGGTTGAGTATCAAGAGCTTCCATCCGAACTCGTCTACATGAAATTCAAACTCAAAGACTCAGGTGATCAAATCATTGTGGCCTCAACGCGGCCAGAACTGCTTTGCTCATGTCAGGCGGTCATCGTCAATCCTGACGACGAACGTTACAAGAATTATCATGGGAGTCGCGTCATTATACCGGTTTACGAAATGGAAGTGGAGATTAGGGCTCATCCCAGCGCGAAACTAGACTTCGGTTCCGGAGCCGCAATGATTTGCAGCTACGGAGACTATAGTGATGTTTTGTTGTTCAGAGAGATGAAGTTGGATGAAGTCGTTGCTATTGACGAAAAAGGGAGGATGACTGAGAACTCTGGCATTCTAGCTGGATTGAGCATCAATCAAGCTCGGGAGAAGATAATTGAGGAGCTTCAGAGGAGAGGGCTGGTTGAAAAGATTGAGGAGATAAGCCATCGAACTCCCGTGTGTGAGAGAAGTCAAACGCCTATCGAAATCATCCCCATGAAGGAGTACTATCTGAAGCAGCTTGAGTTCCTGCCACTGCTCAGAAAAATGGCAAACAAGATTGTGTTTCATCCCGATGGCCATCGGCAGATCCTGCTAAATTGGTTGGATTCGCTGACCATTGACTGGCCTATCTCTAGAAGGAGATATTATGGCACCGAAGTTCCAGTTTGGTACTGCGTCAAGGATGGAGAGCCCCATGTTCCTCCTCCAGGAAAGTATTACCAACCGTGGAAGGATAAGGCGCCGTTTGACAAGTGTCGCAAATGCGGTTCTAAGGAATTCGTAGGCGATAGTAGGACATTTGACACGTGGATGGATTCCAGCGTTTCGCCGCTCTATATCACGAAGTTTTCACACTCCAAGAGTTTCTTCCGAAGAACTTACCCCACCACGCTTAGGGCTCAGGGTAAGAATATAGTACGCACCTGGCTTCACTACACGATTCTTCGCTGCTATCAGTTGACTGGAAAGGCTCCTTTTCATCAAGCTTGGATATTCGGACTCGGGCTGGATGAGCATGGTCGCGCTATGCAAAAACATCTGGGCAACGTCATCGATCCCATTCCAATTTTACAACAGTACGGTGCCGACAAGCTGAGGTTCTGGTCGGCTTCAGAAGCTAACCTTGGGTATGATTTCAGATGTTCCGAGGCTAGAATTGCTGGAGCGGGAAAGTTTCTGACTAAGCTGTGGAATGTATCACGTTTCATTTCGAGTTTTCCTAACCCAAAGAGCGTCAAGTTGAACGCCTCTGATAGATGGATACTGGCTGAGCTTTCTAATTTGGTTAGAGACTGTCTTGAAGGCTACAAAGATTTTAACTTCTTTATCCCCGCCAGCAAGATAAGGGACTTTGCCTGGAATCTATTCGCATCGCATTATGTTGAAATGGTCAAGTCCAGGGCCTACGGTCAAAACGCTTCGCCTTCAGGAAGGAAGGCAGCTTGGTTCACACTGCATACTTGTCTGAAGACGGTTCTTACCGTATTGGCGCCGATAGCTCCCTTCATCACAGATTCTATTTGGAGGCAGCTGCGTGGAAAAGAGAGTATTCACGTGCAACGGTTTCCGAAACCAGAATGGAATCGAAACTTCTCTAAGTATACTCCAAGGATTTTGGAGTTCAATGAACATGTCTGGAAGCTCAAAAAGGAGAGGAATCTTTCAATGAAGGATCATATTGAATTACCATTGCCAAGTGAATTGAAGCTGTTTGAAGCTGATCTCAGAGGGATGCACAACTTAAGGTAGCATCCCTCGTTATAGCAAACGATAGTAACGGGTAGGCTGATGGTCTTTCGCAGTCGCCCCTGTGCTTAGCCATCTAGATAGATAGGTACATAATGGAAGCGAGGGTTTGTGGGACGCTTCAAGAAGCAGTTGAAGAAGCGGGGTATGCCAGCCAGTAGAATTTTCTGATGTTCGAATTTTTCTCTATGGCTTAGGCATTTATGTCAAAACGAAGCTATGTAACGCGTTGCGCACCGGATCCTCGTTGGGACTGCTCTTACCCTATAGGAAGTTCTTGCCGAGAAAGGAGCCGCCTCGATAGCTTATGTGGACGAGGTTACAGCGACACCTATGATTGAGTCGACTGCACAGTTAGGGCGCTGCTAGGTTTATCCACTCAATTCGACCGCGCGCTCCTATCTAGTCGGAACCGTGAGGGGGAGCTGGCAGGCGCCCGTAG
>JAHFOH010000140.1 GCA_023266955.1 Nitrososphaerota archaeon | reverse complement strand
TCCTCTTCGGTAATAAGCGAGGCACCTAGATGAACAAACGCCATCAGGAACGGGACCAAGCTAATCAGGACCGCTGAACGTGGTGTACTTAGCGTGTCGCGCATCAAAACTGGTGCTATGACGCTGCTACAAACATTTCCCATGGGAAGAGGTGAAAGTCACAAATGAGTGAAGTACGTCATGCAATCAGCTGCATCTCCGGAGGTGTAGACTCCGTCACCACTGCATATTACGTGAACAAGGTATTGAAGCCACCAAAGCAACTGCTTATTTTCTGCAATTACGGACAGAGAACGTATCCTTACGAGGAGTTCTGCATAAAGAAAATTTCGGAAATATTGAATGCGCCACTAAAAATAGTTGACCTTCACTGGTTAGGCAAAATCAGTACATCTGTGCTGACACACCCTGACAAAGAGATTACTGAGACAAAGGATGAAGAGTTGTGGGAACCTGAAAAGGCGAAGCAGCGAATTCTGCGATGGTGGGACCCTTGTAGGAATGCCATCCTATTGCTTGTGGGCCTTGCGCATGCTGAATCGTTCTACATTTCAAAAGGGGAGAGGTATGATATCTACATTGGAATCAGAAGAGAAACCCCTGTTGCAATGAAGGATAACACACCTGAATTCTTAGATGAAATGAATCGAGTCGCCGAGCAAGCCACGCATCATGGAGGCTATACGATACTCGCTCCCCTCATAACTTTCGATAAAGACAAAGTTGTAAAACTGGGGGAAGAACTGGGTGTGCCTTGGGTCTACACCTACAGCTGCTATGCTGGTGTTGGCTTCAAACAAGTGAATGATCAGAGACTTCCCGTTCACTGCGGCTTTTGTTCCAACTGCAAAAGAAGAAAATTAGCTTTCAAACAGGCAAAGATCAGGGATCCTTCAGTTTACAGCGTCTGAGGTTTGATTAGAAGAGACCGCATGACCGAATGAGACTTGAAGTAGAGTAACCCAGCATTACTGCAGATTACTTGTAGACTACGTCTGTCTCTCTTACTCTTCCTACCACCCTAAGCCCTATGGACTGACCGGGCTTTGCACTCTTAACATCCTCATGCTCAATCTGCATGGAGTCAACAACCTGCTCTAAATGAGTCGTTTTCCCAACAATAGTTATCTTATCCCCCACTGCCAAAGGAGCCTTCAGCTCAACTACAGCCACAGATACCTTCGGGTAGAAATGAGCCACTCTACCGACTTCTTGCTTTGCCTCCATTCACTATCCAATAGAAGATTCTGCCTATTATATTTGAGCCTCTAGAGGATTATTCTGAAATTATGTTCAATAATCCTCTCAAATCCACTACTTCAAAATCCGGCTTACCCCTTTCGTCTCTCTCTGATTTCCTCTTCACCCAGACTGTTTGAAAACCCAACTGCCTCGCCTGATTCAGATCGTACCTAAAGCTGAATGATGTGTGCAGGATTCGGTGAGGAGGAGCTGCGATTGTTTTGATTGCATGACGGAAGATCTTGGGATTAGGCTTGTATGCTCTCGCATCTTGCGCCGTTATAATGTGATCAAACCTGACATCGATATTTCGAACCGTCTTCTGAATAATGTCGTTGTCAGTATTAGATATGATTGCAATATTAGACCGTTTACGAATTTCCATTAGGGCGGGCTTGACATCAGGAAAGGGCTTCCATGTAGGCATCGACTCAGCAAAGAGTTCTCCATCCTCCTCGGCGTACCTGAGTCCAAAGTGCTTCATTGTTTTCTCCAGACTCTTTCTCAGAATAGTTTTGTAAGGTTGGTAGCCTCCTTGTATTAAGGCAAATTCAATTTCGCTCCATTTGGCTTGGAAATCTTCGATTTCGATTTTGGGTCCCTTCTCCCTCAGGATTGTTTTGAAGTATTCTCTGATCCCCGTTTCCCAATCTATCAGTGTTCCATAGCAGTCGAAGGTCACCGCTGCAATCGACGCCATGCGCTTCTGAAAAAAGAATCGTCGGTAGATCTATGTAATGATTTTACGAAATCCATTACTTTCTCCTGCGCGGCGATGTGACCGGGAAACTCAGTGAACTAGTCAATAAGTAATGGTGAATCTCTAAATAACTCAGAATTAGTGCTCGTGACAATGATTCCGCTGGATGAAGGCGTAATTGTGGCGGCCGTCGAAAAGGTTAGTCCTAGCGTGGTAAACGTTAGCACGATAAGGGTTCTGCACGACTACTTCTTCCGGACCGTCCCTGTAGGCGGTATAGGTTCAGGTGTAATAATCGACTCAGGCGGCTACATTCTAACAAATAACCATGTAATAGAGGATGCGGAGAGGATCCAAGTCTCCCTAGTGGACGGAAGAATGTTACACGGAAGACTAGTGGGAGCAGATCCATCTAACGACATCGCTGTAGTCAAAGTGGAAGCCGATGGTCTGAAAGCTGCTGAACTAGGCCATTCAAGCGAGCTGAAGGTCGGTCAAGTCGTTCTGGCAGTAGGCAATCCTTTCGGCTTGGCTGGAGGACCTACTGTCACATCAGGGGTTGTGAGTGCATTGAACAGACACATTCAATCAGAAAGGGGAGTGCTAGAGAGTCTAATCCAAACTGATGCTGCTGTCAATCCCGGGAATAGTGGAGGACCTTTGGTTGGCATTACAGGAAAGGTCATTGGAATAAACACCGCGATCATACCCTATGCTCATGGAATTGGCTTCGCGATACCCATTGACCAAGCGAGAAAAATGGCAGAAGAAATCATGCAATACGGGAGGGTGATCAGACCATGGATAGGTATCGTGGGTATGGATGTGACACCGGGATTAGCCAACTACTACCATCTAGCAGTCGATAAAGGCGTCCTTGTTACGCAGGTCGCGTCAGAAAGCCCAGCATACGAAGCGGGCATTAATCCAGGGGACATGATATCAAAGGTGAATGGGACAGCCGTAAACACAACTGCAGATCTCGTAAAAGAAGTGAAGCGTAAATCCGTGGGCGAGAAGATCGAGCTAACAATCAATAGGAGAAGAACAACGTACAATGTCACATTGGCCCTGATGGAAGCTCCTACCTGAGAATAAGAGCTAAACTAAACACGCTCGTTTACCTGAATTCCCCTTTCGGATGGGTCTACCTTATGTAGCACAATCGGACGGTACTTCGAGAATGCGGGTTTACGTGGACGGTGCGGTAAAGCGTCATCAATTGAAGGGGGAGCGTTCAGGGTACATAGCTGTCGTCGCCAATAGTGAAAAGATAGTTGAAAGGGTGGGGGCAGTAACAAACAATCAAGCAGAATATCTCGCTCTCATCAGAGCTATGCAAATGGCTATTGACAGGCATGAGGATGATTTGGTGATTCTAAGCGACAGTCTTCTTCTAGTGAGGCAGCTAGAGGGCAAATACAGGGTCAAGAGTGAAAACATCAAGAGTCTTCACGCAAAAGTCCAAGCTCTAAGATCCAAATTTCTATCCTTCGCAGTGAACTGGATACCCAGAGAAAAGAATCTGGCTGGAAAGCTGCTGGAGTAGTCATATTGAAGATCTACTTCGCGTTTTCCATAAGAGGTGCGAAGGCGAGTCGGAAAAACCTCGAATTCGTCACTGATGTCATGAGGAGATACGGCGAAGTCCTCACTGAAGTGGGTGCGAATGAACTTCTGGTTGATGCGAGCCGAAGGGGCCTCTCTGATGAAGACGTGTACAAGCGAGATTTGTTGTGGCTTAGGGAGGCTGATGTTCTCGTGGCTGAGGTTTCAGCGCCGAGCCTAGGTGTGGGCTACGAAGTTGCTAAGGCGGAACACCTTCGGATTCCTATCCTCTGCCTACACCAAGGGGATGGAGGGCGAAGACTCTCGGCTATGATCGCGGGTAATCCTAACATTACTGTCATGAGATACAGGACTAAGGAGGAAGCCGCCAGCTACATAGAGAAATTCCTGTTCTCCGTGAGTAAGAAGAAACCCTAACTTGAAAAATGGAGTGGGCGCCTTAAGCCCAGGTCAGCTTATAGGCGAATAGCGTCTCGCTCGTCCTGATGCCTTGGATCTCGGTGATCTTCAGAACCTGAGAGACGATCTCCTCGTAGTTCCTACCATGTAGAGTAGCGAGGATGTCGAACTCACCGGGTACCACGAATGCGCCATAGATGTGAGGAAGTTGCTTCAGTGCTTGAAGGACCT
>JAHFOH010000030.1 GCA_023266955.1 Nitrososphaerota archaeon | reverse complement strand
GTATACCAGCACGAAATGTTTGAGTTTGAGTTGGATAATATATCGAGGGTTTTTGTTCACGATTTTCTTCATTCACACCCTTTCTACAACTCTTCTCAGCAAAGTCAAAGATATGTGCGCTTAGACAAGCCAAGAGCGACCATTCCTCCGATCGAAGACTCGCGGAACCGAAATCTCTTCGAAGAGACGGTACTGCTCTCATGGGAGAAGTATAACCAAATCACGAGGATTCTAATTGATGACATGAATGAGAATCGAAATCTTTCAGCGATGACCGGCAGCGGCCGACGAAAAATGGAGAGAGAGATTATGGAGAAGGCTATGGAGGCAGCTCGATATGACCTATGCATTACAGCTCATACCACCCTCATACATACTATCGACGGTGTTACGCTGTGGCGTCTCTACAGGATGAGAAATCTCACATGGGAGGCTAATGTTGTGGTTACCAAGATGGTGGAGGAGGTGCGTAGAGTCGACCCGTTCTTCTTTGAAAATATTGATCGAGAGAGTCCCTTGGCGACGGACGAGACTTTAGAGTACCGTGCTCGACGCCAATTCAAAAATTCTGAAGACATAGCTAGGTTCAAGCACGAGTTTGACGCACAGCTCGCTGGTTTTCGATCCAAGCTCATCGGCTGGACCTCGAACGGAGAGGAGATTGTCGCAGAAGCAGTACGAGAGGTGTTGGGGGTTCCTGAGGATCGACTCCCAGACAACGAAGCGATCGATTATGCCATAAGCCCTGCAAAGAATCCATACATGTTGGAGACACTTAACCTCGCCATTGTTTCTCCTCTAATGAAGACGCTCAGCCATGCACAATATACTTTCAAAAAGAAGTTAAGCCATACAGCAGATTCACAGGATCAGCGGCACCGCACAATAGTTGGTTCTAGGCCCCTAACTTCTTTTGTAGACACAAGGGAGCCTGATTATGTTACTCCCGCTATTATTGAAAGGAATTCCGATGCGGCAAAAATCCATCAGGATTGGATGGAGGAGCTTTGGGAGAGGAAGGATCAGCTGCTCGATGACGGGATTCCTGTTGAGTATGCCAGCTACCTTTTGCCTAATGCGGTAGCTGTCCGCTTTATCGAGACTGGTTCCATGATGAATCTATTCCCCAAGTTTGTGAATCGCTCTTGTCTCCGAGCTGAAGAAGAGATCTGGCAGGTTACGATGGAGGAGATAACGCAGATTCAGCAAGTGCATCCCAGATTCGGAAAGTATCTTGGGCCTCCGTGTTTCGTAAGGAAAAATGTCACGAACGAGTTTCTACCTGAGGATATTGGAAAGGTGAAATATTGTAATCAAGGGAAGCTATATTGCCGGCAAGCGGTCTGGAACTTCTATCCAAATGTGACTATCGAAAATATATTGAAGGTGTAACGCAGCTATTCGGGTACAGATTCCGTCGTCAATTTCCCGTTAACAACTTTAACGAACAGAAACCTGTTATCATGAAATACAAGGGTCAATTCATCCTCCTTCTCCTCAACCGTCAGCAAAGGATGGCCAATTACTCCGTCATACTTGGCCAATTTGAATCCCTAAATCGACCCCCCAGTTGCCTGAAGTTTTAAGGCTACCGACAGTGGACTCTGATTGGTTCGGAGAATTTCTGAATTGTTCCATGCTCTATGAAGCTGTGTCTCCCCCACTTAGCCTTGATCCTCGCCGAGATAGAGTGCTTTCCTCTTCCGAGATCGGCTCCTAGTATGCTGAAGACTTTCGTTACATTGAAGAATAGTTCCCTAGCCTCATCTTCACTATTCGGTAGCCTAGGAATCTGATCCTGGTTTATGATCATCACCCAAATTCTATGTGGAAGCTCAGGATTTCTACTCCAATAAAATTTGGCTGTCCTTGCGAGTGTAACAGGCTCGATTACCTTTTTCCTGAATAGCCCTCCTACGATTTTATCCAATCCAACGAAATACCTCATTCGCATTACGGTGTCATGCGCATCATATGCTTCCTCCCATGCAGTCTGCACAAAAGTCTCCCTCAAGTGACCCAACATTTTGAAGTTAAGGGTTACGTTGAATGTTTCGTCTAATGCGATCGTTTCTTTTGATGCCGCCAGACGTATATCGCTAATAGTGGCGAGGGCCTTCTGCAGAGTGGGGGGCTTAGGCCGAGGCATGACTATCGCTCAGGGATGAAAAAGGAAGGATTCCGCTGACGATTCTTACGTTCCGGTTATGGGCTCGATGTGGACAGTCTGAGTTAGACAGGCATTCCTGTCATGCATAACGGTTGAGACGTCTCCTATGCCTGCCTTTTCACATCCGCATCCCTCATGATGTCTACCCTTGCGTAGAGTTCCTCTATACAGTCTCTGCTCGAGTTTTTCGCCTACTTTTTCCTCCCACTCTGGCACAGGCATTCCGTACTTCTTCTGTATTCTATCCCTGTACCATTCTGGAATGACGTTGAACGAGCAGAACGGTATGATTCTGAGGTCAGGTGTCAGGTAATGAATGTCACATCTTTGCAGCCTTTCCTCATCTTGGTTGTACTTGTCCTGGAAGTGCATCATTCCGAGGAACATGCTTCGGAGGTGGAACTGTCCAACGGAGCCGTAGTCGTGTTTAAGCAGCGCTGAAGCAATCAGCTTTCCGAAGCTGAGTCCCTTGGGCTGCTTCTCCTTATCCACGAAACTGTTTATCTTACCGAGGAATTTTGCGGCAACAAGATACTTGTTTGCGCCAGAGTCGAGGTCTTGGGCACTGTCTTCTAGGTATTCGAATAGTCCCTTCAGGTCTACGAAGGATGTGATTGGGACTAGTTTACGAGTGTCAGCGTCTTCAAATATGTATGTTCCAGCTCCGCACGCGAAGTGAATTGATAAGTCGTATTGAGGTCTCTTGGTGAAGGCCTCTACGAAGTGTGTGAGCGGAGAGCAGCTGGGAACTGGGAACCAAGCGTCCTCCGGGATTTCTCCGTTCGTCTGATCCTCAATTCTTTGTATGCAGTCGGGGATTGTGATTCTGTATTTTTCACGTTCATTCTTCGCCATTCGTCCTGTGAGCGATACAGGCTGATAACTGATTGCCCTAACTATATCGATATTTTTATGCGCGAATCTCAGGATCCCGCCCAATTCATGGTCGTTGATGGACTTGATTACTGTCGGAACCAGAACAATTCCTAAACCAGCTTTTCTGCAGTTTTCTACAGCGTAAGGAGCTTCCCAGTGATTCTTCGGGTTAGTCTTAGGAGTCACTCCGTCGAAGCTCATGTAGAGGTTGCTGACCCCAGCTTCCCTGAGCCTATTTGCTAAAGTCGGATCTAGCGCTAAGTTGATGATGTTTGTGTTGAGTTGAATATGGTCAACTCCCTCTTCTTTAATCGCTTTAACGATGTCTACAAGATCGTCTCGAAGGGTTGGTTCCCCACCCGTAATTTGCAGACTGTTGCCTGGTACTGGTCTCTGCGCCTTTAGTGTTCTCACCATCTCTCTGACCTGGTCGATGGTAGGCTCGTAGACGTACGATCCTTCCAACCCCTTCTTCACATAGAAGAAGCAGTACCAGCAAGTCAGGTCACAGCGGTTCGTAACTATAATGTTAGCCAGCCCAGTATGACTAAGATGATTCGAGCATAACCCGCAGTTGGCTGGACAGGCGCATTTCTCTAAAGGTACGTTAGGTGCGTGAGCTCCCTTACCCTCGGTCCAATACGTGCTAAACCGGCGATACATTTCGTATGAGCCGAAATAAAGCTCCTCACATTCACCGTGCTCCGGACACGTCTTCGTAAAGTAGACCTTCCCGTCCCTCTCAAAAATTTCTGCAGGAAGTATTCGGTTACATTCGGGACAGATCGACTGTGTTAACCTAATGAAATTTCGTTGCGCTTTAGACTGCTTCGTAACTTCGATCTGTACTAATGCCAATTCTATCCCTTGAACTAGGCGAGCCGTGTCTAGAACTGTTTAAAAGCGTGAGCCAACCTTTCCCCAGGTAAGAAGTGGGTAAAGGGGTGAATACCGTCAAATCCCCTGCTGTAATCCTAGGGAGAGGTAATTGGAGCGCCCAGTTAGAATCTACGTAAGCGAGAAGGCTCGTGGAGCACTTGGGGAATTAGGGCTCTCCGAGTCAGAGATCAAAGCCTACGTCGCCCTAGTCAGCTCAGGTTCATTGAGTGCAGCAGAAATCAGCCGGCTCTCCGCTTTGCCTCACAAAAAAATCTATCACGTACTCTCAGGTTTAGAGAAAAAGGGGTGGATAGAGTCTGATCGCTCCCGACCAACCAAGTTCTATCCGAAGTCACCTTCGACCGCTCTTGAAACCACGAGAATGGAAGCGGAGAATAGATGGACGCAGAACCGGGCCGATGTTTTGAATGAACTCCTTCCCATCTTTGAAAGGAGGGGTGAAAGTGAGAGACCTGAGATATGGATAGTGAGGGGGGAAGCGAACATCCTCTCGAAAGTTAAGGAGACAGTCTTAGGATGTGAGCGAGAACTCATGATAGCGATCCCAGCGGTAGCAAGTCGTTTCACTGGCCTGATAGCTCCGTTCTTAGCAGCCCTACACGAGAAGGGAGTAAGAATCATGGTGATGACCGACGAGAGCACTAGTCAAGACTCATTGGGGGCCACGGGGAGATGGTCAGAGGTAAGGATGAGGCAGCTCCAGTTTGGTGGAGGCGTAATAGCGGATGCACGGAATGTGGTTCTTCTTCTAGGAGAAGAACAGGAAGGGTCCGGCTTAGCGATTTGGGCGGATCACGTTGGACTCGCCAAGCTGGCGAAAGACTATTTCGAATACCTCTGGAAGGAATCCAAACCTTTCCAGGAGCAGTAGGATAGGCTGACTCCAGCCTCACGAAAATTTGCGAAGTGGGACTAGGCTTGCTGACTAAGACGGATATTATTGAGCAGATGACTGGGCAGCTGGGGCTGACTCGACAGGAATCTGAACTCTACTTCCTCCTCGTCACTCGCAGCAGTCTAACGATATCGGATATATCGGAATCATTGAACAAGTCGGACGAGGTTACCAATGTAGTTTTGGCTGCATTGCTGGAGAAAGGTCTCATAATCGAGCAGCCGAGCGCAGACCGAAAGTACAGCGCCCTTCACCCAAGAATGGCGTTGTCGAATGTATTCAAGACTTGGGAGGCCGAGATGGTGAAAGAGCTGCGTAACAAGAGGTCAGTAGTTGACCGTCTCGCAGTGGCTCTAATCCCAATTTTTGAAGAAGCTAGGGAAGCTGAGAGAAAGATCGCACAACGAAAAGGTCAGTAATGTCTTTAATGACACTCGATGATGGAGGCAGGCGATGAGGTAGATGGAGAAGCATTCTCACGACGCCGTGTATTATGGCGTCGTCAATCTCTTGGACAACGCCAACATTGTTGGTGCCGTCGACGTTTGGCGTTGTAGGATTTGCAGGAAGCTGTTTTGCGAGGATAAGAGATGGGGTCTAACTGAACTTGTGTCTTATGTTGGATTCCCGGAGCTTGCTGAGGATGAGAGATGGGCGGTTCTCGTTTGCCGGACGAGTGCAGGTTTGACTTGGAGCTTGGTTGCTGCAAAGCCTGGAAAGACACTCCCGCATTCGTGTACCAAAGAACTTGTTTGCGACGTAAACGTTGATAGTGACTTTTCTGTTCATTCAATCAGCTTTATTGAAGGACAGGGTAATCACAGACTCTACCTTCTTGACGATTACATTAACCGAGAGCTCGAGATAGGTTACGAAGGCATAGAAAACGTGGAAACTCGCAGGTGATGGCTGTGGCTTCCCATAACAAGGGAGCAATCTTCCTCCTTGCAAGTGCAGTTTGGGTTGTTCTTATTAGAACGATTTTTTGGAACCTCGGATACAATCGCATCGTACAATCGTCGTCTACGATCGTTGTGGCGTCAGATATCCTCACTGCAATCCTTGCTTTGGTCTACATCCTATTAGCTGGAATGTTTTGGCTTCGCTTTACAAGGGGATATCGCGTCGGTCTAGCTGTTGCTACTGTTTCAGTAGTATTTTTGATTGCTTCGGGGCTTTTCTCGGAATTTCTCTGGCCTGATTTTCCGCTAATCATTCTCCAGTTACTTGTTGTATATTTCAGCTTGCGAGCCTATTCAGATTATCAGAGGGAGAAGGCCAAAGCCGTTCATCCAATGGAATATCCTGTGTTTGGATGAGTCGTGATGCTTCATATGGAAGAGTATGAGTTCGAGGTCCACGTCACTCACGTGAGTGGCGGAGAAGTCGCCAATTTTCTTAGAGGTTATTTGATCTTCAAAGGCGAGAGATTGAACTTTACCGGGGTCGCCTACGGGAGAGTCGGTGGGCAGAACGTGAGTCCAAGGCTATCAAGAAAGACCTTGAAGCGACTCAAGGAGTTGGGGGTCGATGTGGATCAATTCGTGCTAATTTTGCAGCGGAAGCTGGTTGAAGGCGACGTTATTATTGAGGCGAAGCCTCCCGAGCCGCCGCCTCTGCTCTGAAGTAACTAATTCCATTGTGTCTTCATCATGAGTACTTTCTTTAGAAATTGCAGAATTATGATTCCGCCCCTTCTGGGCCCTAGGGAAAAGAAAAAACGGCGACTTCGTCTGGCTTACGTGATAATTCTGGCAGTCGTTATCGCTGTCGTTGTTGTTTACCTGCGTATTTTTCTCTGATGAGCTGAATGACCAGCTTCGTTACGGGCGCAACAGGATTCATCGGTAGCGCTCTAGTCGAGTACCTAGTGAAAAACCTTGAAATGACTAAGGTGCTGTGGCGGAGGGGTAGCAACATCAAACTGATCGATGAGCTGGCTGTAGAGGCCGTTGAAGGTGACCTGTCTGATGTTGAGATGCTCAAGAAGGCCATAGGGAATGCAGAAGTGGTGTACAATGTCGCGGCTGAGACACATGAATCGAAGAGGTATGAGGATTATTACACTGTGAATGTGGTTGGTTTCAGAAATCTTCTCGAAGCCTGCTTACTAGCGGGAGTTAAGCGTGTTATTCACGTCAGCACAGTCGAGGTATATGGTTTCGATCTCCCTAAGACACCAGTGGATGAGAATTTTGCTTCGAACCCCGAATATCCGTACCACAGGTCCAGACTTGAAGCAGAGAGACTTTCGGTCTGGTTCATGAAGGAGCATCCTGAGCTAGGTTTGACAATAATTCGTCCTGTAGTCGGGTTTGGACCTAGGGACTACAGATTCACGGGAAGAATTTTGAAAAGCATTAGGACTGGCAAGATCACTCTTCCCTCTGGCGGTAAGAATTCTTTGTCACTCATCTATGCTAGGGATGTTGCTAAAGCGCTTGTCTTGGCGGCTCGCAATCCAAAGTCCGTGGGAAATACCTACGTCGTCAAGGGCTTCGACTGTAAGTTAAGGGAGCTGGTGGAAGGCTTAGCATCGGAGATGGGCTCTCCGGTTGACATCTCTTCCATGCCATTTGGGTTCGCGTACTTGCGTGCGGCCCTTTCAGAATTTTCCTCTCGATTTGCAAAAGCAGAGCCCAAAGTTACTCGTTTTAGTGTTGAATACCTCGGGAGAAATAGACTTCTTTCAGATCGTAAGATAAGAGAGGAATTGGGCTATGTGCCCGACTATTTCCTCGCCAGAGGATGCAAGGAGACGGTTGGATGGTTTAGGGAAAGAGAGCGGGGTATCTAGCCGTATGTGGCGATCTCTGCTTCTAGTCCTCGTTTATCATCTTGTAGAAAAGTGACTTCTCTTTCGAGCGCATTGGCTTTGGCTTGAAGTTCATTTATGGTGAGCCTCTCCTCCAGGTGCTGAATATCGTCTTCAAGTGCCGTCTTCCTAGCTTCTAGATCGGATACTTTTTGCTCAAGCTTTGTGCTCTTATCCTTGGCATCTGCCAGCGCAGTTACCAGTTGTTGCAATTTTTCGGCGTTCACAAGCTTCAGCTTCTGACTGCCATAGGCAAAGGGGAATCTCGTCCTACACTTTGTACACTCGTAGATTCCCACTTTCTGCTCGAGAATGCCCCCTCTCTTATCTGGCTCCCTTAACAGGGACCATGCTTTGCTCGGTGCTGGGACGTCAGTCCCGCACTGGGGGCACTTGACCATCTCTACATCTTTCAGGCAGTTACTACTGGAACCGCTTCCGTTTGTGCTGGCGCTTCAGTAGCCGTTTCTGGAGTCACATAGGCCGCGATTTCCTGTTCTAGAGCACTCTTCTCAGATTGAAGTGAAGCTACTTCTCCTTCCAGCACGTTAGCGGTTCTCTCAAGCTTAAGTGTCTCCAGCTTCTCTCTCAGGACGGGAATTTCTGAAACCGCGGTAGCTCTCTGGGACTCGAGTTCACTGATCCTTGCCTCCAGCTCAGTCTTACGGTTGGCGAACCCTTCTGAAACTTCCATTACAGATCTCTGAAGAGGGGGTGAATTGGCTAGACATTTCATGAGTGATGCCTAAAAAAATTGATGGTCAGGTGAAGGATTATTATTTGCTGGCAGGTGCGGATCAAAGCCTTTTCCAAGGGATAGTGGAAAAGTGCGCGATGGAGCCATTACCGTCCCCCATAAGTAATCTGGAGCATGATAGAAAAGAGCCATTGTGAAAAAATATTTTTTTCCGATATTGTCTCCTGGCGGGACCAAACTAGTGGATTATGTAGTTGGGGATGTGAGATTTCGGACTAATGCCGATCTGCGTAACCATAAATTTAGAGAAGTATTGTGGTTAGTAAGGTGACCCAGTACAATGAAACCTGTTCAGCTTCTTGGACTGCCAATAGTGTCAGGCATCCAAACAGCGGGAGTAGCGGGGACGCCGAGGACAGTCGGTCGTGTCCTTGAAGAGTACCAAAGGAAACGTGAATGGGGACCCTTGGACAGTAGGATAATGGAAGTCCCTGCATTGGACGGTGATCCGGGACCTGAGAATAAGCTGCGTTATCTCGCCGGTTATGTGAAAATGGTTGAGGGTGGGCGTCACATGTTCAGATCTCTGTTCGATCCCCTCAAGTTTCCCCTAATCGTCGGTGGAGACTGCGGAATAATACTCGTCACATTGCCGAGCTTGACTAAAGCATACAATGACCTCAACCTCCTTTGGTTTGACGCTCACGGGGACTTTAACACTCCCAAGACAACTCCATCCGGTTTCATTGGAGGTATGGTCCTAGCCTTGGCAACTGGAATGTTTCAGATTACTGGTCTATCGTCCGAGCCATTGATTCCCGACAGGAGCGTTGCGCTCTTAGCTACTCGCGATCTTGACCCCGGTGAAAAAATCAACATAAGGGAGTCCAGGCTTTTTCACAAAAATTATCGGACGGGGCAACTCGCTTCTGATGTGGCTTCTTTTCTAAACAAAACGGATGGCGCAGTTATGGTTCATTTGGATGTAGATGCTCTGGATCCTTCTATTATCCCAGCGGTTAACTTTCCTGTTGCTAATGGCCCTTCAGTGGACGAAATGCTCCAATCTTTATTTCGAGTGAAAGAAAGCGGTAGGTTGACTGCAATTGAAGTTGCTAGTTTGGACGCAACGAAGGATCTGAGCGGAGAGTCTACCCGTAAGATTGCTGAACTTGTGATACCACTTCTATCCTAGAGTCTTAGAGCCTCCATCATACCCACGAATCATCGTGGTATTCTACCTGAAGTTATTAGACTTGGAAGTTCACGGTAAAGAAAAACTGTGCCAGAGATCTGGTCTGCCACTGCTAGGATTTGAGCTCCGGGTTTCAGCCCCAGCCGCTGCAACATACCTGGCGTGTCGACATACCTTTGAGCTACTACAAACTGACCTTCGACTTGATGATCAAAATCCGGTAAAACCTATTATAACGGCGATGACAAAAATGGTCAGAAGGCGATGGTTCACATCGACACCACGGCGCATCTGGAGGGTTTTAGGAGATTTCTCATCAACAGTACTTGCTTATCGTTCATGCCAGAAAGCTATCTGGAGGATCCCGAAGTATTTCCGGAGAAAGAAGGCTTGGCAGGTTCAATCTATGTGGAAGCCGCGGACAAAGTGACCCTGAAGAAGATTCGAGAGATTACATTTGTCAATGCCACGGACATCCTTGGAGTGATCTACTCGTCGAAGAGTGGAAACACGAAGCTGAAGTGGAGGCAGACAAGGGGGACGATCGGGAAGGTGACTGGCGAAGCCTCCGCAAATTCGCTCGTTAACCTCTTTGCGGCTAGGGCGATTTCTGAGGAGTACGCGGACCAGCTGGTGAAGGGAATGCAGCCTCTTCCCGCCGAAAGGGCACCAGAGCATAGGCTAGTGGAAGCGGAGCCTATGATGGAGAAGGCCCCACTTTCTGTCGAAGGGGACTCAGATTCATCCACTCCTGAAATTCAGGGGGAGGACGCTTCTGCTGAAACATCCTCTGCCGTATAGCCTCGAGAAGTGCTCTCACATCAGGCGTCGCAACGAAACCATCCATCGATCCTACGCCAAGAGTTTCCGAAGCTATTGGCCTGAATTTAACGGTCGAAAGGATGTAGTTTCCAACAGCATTTAATATTAGAAAAAATAGGGGTTGGTTTCAGTATCAATTTGGTTCTCGTCAAAGTCCTCAGAATTACGAGCTATAATGACCCTGAAACCGGAAAAGCAGGGAAGCAAGTTGAACTAGTAGAAGTGAGGCAGCGAGGAGGGCAGCCGTTCGTAATGGGAGGAGTAGGGGAGGACGAGGCGAGAGTCGTAAAGGGAATTGTTTCCCAGCTCCAATCTATGGGGCTATTTCCTCAGATGAGGGAATTCGTATTCCCTAAACTGAGTCTTTTCCTGACGGAGAATGAGTATGATCTACTCGGAACGAGGTTGGAGGTTAACGACACATATGAACTGGTCTTTAAGGACGGAAGTATAAGCCTCCAGAAGCCGGAAGGAGTTTAGGCACTCAGTCTCTTGATTTCATAGCGCTTCACTTCCTCCTCATTGTAAGATCCTAGCACTCCACTCTTCCATCTTATGAATACCCTGACTTGCCCGTCTTTGTCTTGTTCAACGGCCTCTACTATGCCGGAAGCGCCTAGGATAGACTGAACCCTATCCCCCAAGTTGAATGAATTCGCTACCGGCAACTTATCGGGAGGGCTGCAAACTAAGGGTAATAGCTATTGCTAAGTCACACTGCAAATCAGGCTAGGATTTGCGGCCGTGGTCTAGTGGTTAGGATTCCAGCCTCCCATCATTATCAGAAGAGAGCTGGCGATCGCGGGTTCAAATCCCGCCGGCCGCATCCTTATTCCTACGGTTTTGTTCGATTTAGTGCACCTGAAGGCTCAGCTTCGTGAAGTATTAAATGGCAAGTCAGCATCTAGGAACTTGAGTCTTGGAAAAATCGATTGAAGAAACTTGGGAACATCATTATGCTTCTGGAGATTATGCAAACCTTCCTTGGGAGACAAACAGACCGGAGGAGGAACTTGTTAGACTCATAAAGCAAGGAAAAATCGAGAGAGGCAAAGCGCTGGACCTGGGCTGTGGTTCTGGAACACATGCCATTTATCTTGCAAGGTTAGGTTTTGATGTTACTGGCTTAGACATATCGAAGAGTGCAGTAAGAATCGCGAAAGAACGGGCGAGAAAAGAAAGCATTAAAGCAAAATTTCTTGTTGGCAATGCTCTTGACTTGAAATTTGGAAGTAAATCTTTTGATTTTGTTTTTGATAGAGGTTGCTTCCATCATGTACCTATAGATTTGAGAGAAAGGTATGTTCAGGGTGCGCATTCACTTTTGAGGAATAACGGAAAGTATCATTTGATTTGTTTTAGTGACAGGAACAACTGGAAACAGGAAAGGGAGGAAGGAAAGTTGTTTTCGGTGGAGAAGATTAACTCTAATTTTTCAAAGTATTTCGAGATTCAAGAAGCTAGAGAGGTAGTCCATATTCAACCCAATGACGGAGAAAGCGTTTATCTTAGATCTGTCTTGATGAGTAAAAAGTAGCTGAACGAATGTTATACGGTTCCGCCGTATAGGGCTTCGATACGAGCTTTATCGACTAGAGCCTTTTCATCTCTATTTCGTCCTGTGACTTCTGAAAAAAAGAATTCTTTTTCTTCAGAACTATCACGTCTAGTGCATACTGAGAGCTTAGCTACAGGAGTTGCTTCTCCATCAGTTTGACTTCACGCGCAAAGCCCCATTGCACCGCGAGCTTTCTTGCCTCATCGTATGCCTGGGGAGAATGGATACGATCAGGTGTGTGTTTCAGTGCATGATGAGCCAAGTTGAGAGCGATCAGTCCAACTGCCACCTTTCTATTCGCTTCCCGCAGCCTGCCTCGGGACTCAAATGGAGCATTCATTAAGTTCCAATCGAGGATCATGACGGACCCTCTGGTAGGCAA
>JAHFOH010000139.1 GCA_023266955.1 Nitrososphaerota archaeon | reverse complement strand
TCTTCTTTGTAGTGAGCTGGAAGTACTAGAAAGTAGGAATCAAATTAGGGATTAAATTAGGGATAATTATGGAAAACGTATTAATTCGCATCAATCACTGGTTAGCAAGCTGTGGTTAACTATCGTACAGTCTCGGTTATCTTTGTTGTTCTCACTATAATATTTGCGGCATCCACCGGTTATTTGCTTGCTTCCCCGACGACAGTAACTCAGACAACGACTGCAACTCAAACTACTACCCAATCAGCTGTTCAAACGGTCACACAAACAACGACTCTGACACTTAGCCAGACTGCCACCCAGATAGCTGGTCCGTCTCCATTTACCGTAGGCATTGCCTTCAAACCATCGATAGGTGGCTATCTTACGAACAGCAGTGGTTGGACTTTGTACCTGTTTACAATCGATGTTCCTAACAATGGTACGAGTGCTTGCTACGGGCAATGTGCACAATTTTGGCCGCCGTTCTACGTCAGCGATCTCAAGCTACCTCCTACTCTCAATGCATCTAGCTTCAAAGTGATCACGCGAACTGACGGGACAAAACAATCAACTTACAATGGATGGCCGCTTTACTACTTTGCACCTGACAAGCAGGCAGGACAAACTAACGGTCAAGGCGTGGGAGGAGTGTGGTATGCGATCTCTCCAGCTGCTCAACCAGCTTTCCAGATAGCTGGTTTGCCTTCCTACACGCTAGGCCTCGCGTACAAATCACCCATAGGGCTCTATCTGACGAATGGTTCTGGTTGGACTTTGTACCTGTTTACAATCGATGCCCCCAATAATGGCACGAGCGCATGCTATGGAGACTGTGCAAAAGCTTGGCCACCATTCTACACCAGCAATCTCAAAGTACCCCTAGGCCTCAACGCATCCGCCTTCGGGATGATAACCCGAACTGACGGTAGCAACCAATTAACCTACAACGGTTATCCGCTCTATTATTTCGCACCTGACAAGCAAGCGGGAGACACCAGTGGTCAAGGAGTGGGAGGCGTGTGGTTCGCGTATTCTCTTCCAGTACCAAAGACTAAGTAACAACTTCGACAAGCATTACAACCGCATCGCATTACCGCTGTGTAAATTACTCAGATTCAGCCAAGGCACGGAGGCTCAGGGTTATAGCAAACAGAACTCGTCAGCTGAAGCCATCCGTTTGCGGAAAGGAGGAAAGAGAAGCACCGCCAAAGAGAGTGAGTGAAATAATCCCCAAAGGATGACCGTCTCCACCCAGATACTAAATCTTCTTCCAGTCTCTATTCGAGTGCAGAAACCTAGTTTTCCGGAGGTCTGGTAGACACACAAGGTACCCGCTGCGTATAAAAGCAGGACCGCGTCGATGCATTGTGGCGGGTAAGTGGTCCTCCACCCGTTCCGCCTAAGAAACCCCGGTGTCGGAGGTAGATAGAAAATAAGTAATAGCTCAGGAAGAACGAGAAGCATAGCGCTTGCGGCAACTCTTACGGCTCTCTATGTAGCTGGTAATGCTATCCCAATTAGTGCGTTCATCGGCGGAGCTGGTTTCATCACTGCAGGGATTATCCTGCTCCCCCTGTTGGCTAGGCTGCTCAGACCGAAGGAAGCCGTAATCGTCGCTGTCTTGGCTCCTCTCGGCTTGTTCGCTTTTCAGTTGTCATTAATTCCAGTTTTCGGGTTCTTCGGAATGTTGATCCCTGCGACGGCCATAGTCTTGGGGTCCCTCGGGTTCCACAAGTCGTACTTGATTCCAACCGCGTATGTAGTCTTTGGTCTTGCCTGGTACGCGCTTTTCTCTGGAGGAACAGTGTTCTGGCTTCTTCCGTATCTTATTGTAGTCGTACTTGCCCTAGCAAATCAATTCCGCCGTTTTGCAAGAGGCGGGAAGTGGGATATTCTGTTGCACAGCTTGGAGGTTACCATGTGCGAGCTTGTAACGATGAATATCGGTTCGATAAGCATACTACACTTGGCGGGCGGGTTGTGGCTACTAATCACTCCTGTGATGTATTTTGAAAGAGGTGTTGCAGTGATAGGTTCTGCAGCGGTTCTACTCGCACTAATACGTGTGAAGAACCTCCTCAGAATGGAGTACATCTGAGATGTGTAGAGCAACAAAATTGTGTTGTTTCAGGTGTCTCGGTTGGTTCGAGAAGAGCGCTAGCAGAGGATGTGATGTGTGTGGGGACTGGAAGTGTGTCAAATGTAATAGTTGCCTGTGTGACTTGACAAACAACGAGAAGAGGATTGCCATAGCCTACATGGCTACATATGAGCATCTGCTCAAGGAACTAACCAACGAATCATATGATTTCAAGCGACACCAAAGAGTCTTGGACGAGATAGGTGCCAAACGCGATAGCTTGGTTCGTGTGTCAGTGAGAGGTTGAGTAGAGAAGTACGGAGTGCAATAAACTGTATCTCGGGTGGAGTAGACTCCGTTACTACAGCCTATTACGTCAGCAAAGTCCTCAAGCCGAAGAGACAATTGCTCATCTTCTGCAACTACGGACAGAGGACTTATCGGTATGAAGAGTTCTGCATAAGAGAGATAGGGAGGAAACTAAAAGCGAAAATCAAGATTGTAGACTTGAGGTGGTTGGGTGAAATCAGCACCTCCCTCCTGACTCATCCTGATAAGAAAATTCCTGAGACGCGGGAGGTTGACCTCTGGAATCTGGAGAAGGCGAAGCAGCGCATACTGAAATGGTGGGATCCCTGCAGGAACGCCATCCTGCTCCTGGTTGGACTTGCTCACGCTGAGTCTTATTACATATCGTCTCAAGAGAGGTACGATGTCTACATCGGCATAAGGAGAGAGACTCCTGTCGCTATGAAGGATAATACCCCAGAATTCTTGGAGGAGATGAACAGGTTGTCGGAACAGGCTACGCATCACGGTGGTTACAAGATTCTTGCGCCTCTGATGTCATACGACAAAGATAAGGTTGTGAGGCTCGGAGAAGATTTACGCGTCCCTTGGTTATACACTTACAGCTGTTATTCAGGATGGGGCTTCAAGAAAGTCCAAGGTAGGAAGTTACCCGTTCATTGTGGATGGTGTTCGAATGACAGAAGGAGAGCACTAGCTTTCAAGATGGCCGGCGTACATGATGGGAGCTTATATTCGAAGCCACCATTGACCGATGTAGGATACGTGAAAGTCAATGGAGTCTTTGTCCAGAAGTGAACGCGTCAGGAAGAGTTGGGAGAATCCCGAAAGACGAACTAAGCAAACAGCGGCGCTAAAGAGGTGCTGGCAAAGGGAAAGCTACAGAAATCGATTGTCTGAGCATCTACGTGAAATATCAAGAAAAGGCCGAATGGAGGCCGCACGGCTCAGGCAGGCAGGAGCAATAGCGATTAGCGACGAAAGCAGAAAACGAATTAGCGAGGCTCAAAGACGGAGATTTCAACGACCTGAGGAATTGAAGAAACTTGAGAAGGCCAGATCCCTACAAGCCATCGATTTCCAGAAGCGTGCAGAACTCATGCATGATGCCTTCCTAAAGAAATACGGTTCCTTCTTGGAACTTGCAAAGATGGGAATGAAGGCGCCTAAGAGAAAGCCTAGCAAGTTGGAGTTGGAGGTTGCGAAAAGCTTGGGGGATGAATGGGAATACGTTGGTGACGGCAAAATGGCAATTGGCGGTTTGATTCCAGACTTTGTCCATCGAACAAGAAAGGAGATTCTTGAAGTTCTCGGCTGTTACTACCACACCTGTCCCATTCACTACCCCAACGCTCCGATGAGACCAAAGGCATTACCGTCCTTCAGGGAATCGGTCTATAGGGCTTATGGGTACAAGGTTGATTTTCTCTGGGAGCACGAGATTAAAGATAGAAGGAAGCTTGCTTTCAAGGAAAGTGGAGTAGACGAACCTTCAATCTACGCCAACTAGACATCAGTCCCTCTCTTCGCTCTCTCCTGTTGTTTTGACGACTCGGAAGCTACCTCCGACCAAGGAGCGCTGGCTCAGCATCCCGATTGGCTTCCCGTTCTCTGTAACGAGTAGCCTCCTGATATGATGCTTTGCCATGAGCTTGACAGCTTCCGTAGTGGAAGTATCTGCTGTAATGGAGACTATTGGAGAAGACATTACCTTCTTCAGAAGAACTTTCGAGGCCGGTAAATCTTCTGCTGCTATCTTGTACATGATGTCTCTTTCGGTGACAATCCCTGACGGCTGGCCGTTCACGGTTACAATGACGCTTCCAG
>JAHFOH010000138.1:1579-4204 GCA_023266955.1 Nitrososphaerota archaeon | reverse complement strand
ACCCTAATGCTTGAACGGCCCTTATCTGTCAGGACGTAATTTGAATCTCTAGTTGAGATGAGTTCAAAAGCCAACGCCTCTCTGCATAGCTGTTGCATATGTTCATTCCTCACCGAGAACTGTTGAGCGAGATTCTGGAGAGTACTTGTTTTTCCCGAGAGGGAATTGCAGTAGAGTGTAGCCAGCAGCTTCTTCATGTGAGCTGGCAATCCCTGGCGCGGCATTAGCCTCCGTTTTTCCGTCGTTCTAAAGGGTCATAATAGATGTTGCCTTAACCTATCAGCGTCACCAATTGATCTGCATTTGACCTGTAAGTCGCAGTGAATCTAGTAAGCCTTCCGCGTAACCCACGCTGAGGATCGCAAGTTCAAACTGTCCCTGATTCAAGAATCTCTCGGCATCCGAGAGATATAGCTCCACATTTTCAAAAAGGTCGTGCAGTCCGGTTAATGTTGAAGCCCTGGAACGAGCATCGGAGAGTGCAGACCTTGTTTTATCGAGATACTTAGTTACCATTGAAACGGCAAGTCTTTTGACCATGGAAGAATTGTCGCGAATTTGGTCTTCTGGGATTTTCAAAAGCGCTTTCAGAGCATCTGTCTCGCTAAAGTGCAATTTGCCCGGAATGACAATGGCGTGAGGAGGGCCTCCAAAGTTCATCGTCTGTATCCCGCTTATCTTACCTCCTATGATTTGCTGATCCTCCCAGCCTATTCTTGAGGTCACAATTCCAAGGGTTTCCGGAGCGAAGACATTGTACCCAAAATCATTCTCAGCCTCCAACAAACGTTTGAAGGCGTCGCTCGGCACGACCGAAAAGTTTCGCGAAGAGTCGTACTCTAAGAGGATGGTAGTATGCATTCCAAGGAGAAGATTTTGGTGTACTGCATGGTAAACGCTAATTGGAACAGAGGGGCCCCCCTCAGTTAGCGTGACAGTCTTTCCGAAGTTGTAGATGTGAAGCCCAGTCTCACCCGGAATAGCTGAGATGATAGAAGAATTGTGGACCACTCTCGCTTCAATTCCTAATCGAGCCGCTCGTATCCTGAGCTCAGTATGGGTAGTAGCGATCATCGGGTCTCCAGGAACAAGAATGACGACATTCCCTTGCCTTGCCTGCTCCAAAATCAGCCTCCCGTCTTCAATGAATTCCCTGCTAGCTTTCCTGACACTTACTCCGAGAACCTTCGCAACCCTATCTTCTATCCCAGGCTCAACTGGACTTGTGTACGTCTCAATATACAAAAAATCCGCCCTGCGAATCAATTCTTCGGCAAAGAGGGGTATCCCTTTTTCGCCGTGTAGACCGAGGCCTACGAAATGTAGAGCACACACAATCTACGTTGGAGATGTCGAAACGTTAATAGCACTTTTGCATTTTGCGATGAAACTGGGCCTGTGGCTCAGCCCGGTAGAGCTAGTTCACCGAAAGCGGCTGGCTCTTAACCAGTCACGGAGCATGGGTTAGTAGGTCAGGGGTTCAAATCCCCTCAGGCCCGCAGATTTCAAAATAAATCCAGATTACGTCTTCGCTCATCCTCTAGCGGAGTTTGTGTTGGACTACTTTAGATATGCAGATGTTGATGAACGGTTCTTTCCCCGAGTCGACAGCATGCCTGGCGCTTAATCAACTACTACCGCCGCAGGAATTGGGCTGGCATTAGCTGTGATAGACGTGTTGGCAATGTATTGCCTGAGCAGGAGAGAGCGACCTAGGAAGTGCGAGTACTAGCGACTAGCTGTTTGGAAGCTACCGGCCAAATAGCAGGAGAATCACTAGGCCTTGAATTAGGATGAAGGGGATTGCACTTACGATTGCCGCAGCAATGGTCCTACCGGTTGAAAGGTCTAGTGCTTGGCGAGCAGCTATCACATACGCAACTAGAATCCAGATGTTAACAAGCGGACCTATGAGAGGCACCACGAAGAAAATTCCTGGAGAACGCGCGTAGCCTGTAGTCCGCCACACCTCAGCTGGGGTAGCGACTCCACGGAACACCTTTGTTCCTATCAAGTACAGCAAATATGACCAAATCGCTAGCCCGATGGCAGTTTCGATGATGCCGACAATGGCTCGAAGGATGATTCCTCCGCCCGGTCCTCCTGTAATATATTCGTCGAGTCCACGTCCAACGGCCTGTGCGACACTGGCAATAGCGATAACATAGACTCCTTCGATCGTCGCTCTGGGATCGTGCTCCACCTCTTCATAGAGCGAACTCTGCAGTTTCAGAGCTCGAAACATTCGGTTAAACAGACTGGGACGCTTGAGCGCTTCTGCTTGCATTTCTCCTGAGGCCACCATCAAACTTTGCGAGCTGTGACCTGTCTTAATATATTTGCAAAATCTGGTCGTCGATTATAAATGGAATCTGCTCGTTTGATGGGCCATTGATCCAGACACGCCAAGTACTACGGAGAACTCCCCTGTTTACCTACGATCTGAATACGTTACTGTCTGAAAGCTCAAAAGACAGAGATTCACCCGATAGGGTACTCATTCCACCAGGGCCGCCAATGTTGAAGTAGCTGAAAAGGCCAACCAAATCGCTGAAGACTATCAAGAGACTACAATAGCCTCGAGAAGTCGTCGTAAACATTCTTCCTATGACCCATGTAAAGCAC
>JAHFOH010000138.1:0-1479 GCA_023266955.1 Nitrososphaerota archaeon | reverse complement strand
AGGCGATATCAGCAGTGTATTGTCGGGTTTCTGTCAGGGTTTGAATACGGTTTCAGGGTTAGGCTCGGTAGGTTGGGGATCATCTTTCCGAGCGCGGTGGTGTGTACTCGTTGCTGCTTCTAGTATCCCAGATCCATAACAATCAATAGTTTATTCTAGAATTCAGCGATAGATTTTCCATAGTCACTGAAATAGGAGTTCCATATCTCAGAGGGAAGAGGCTCGCTTGGCGGTGCGACGTTGGTTTGGGCGAGGCATCATCCTGGTTTTTCTGATTCTCCTAACGCTGGGGGTGAGTCCATGGGGTCGCTTCGCATTCGCAGAGCCGATCATCTGGACCGACAAGGCTGACTATTCGCCAGAACAAACAGTTACAATCTTTGGGTCAGGATTTCTTTCTAACAGCACGATTCTGGTTAGTGTCACTAGGCCTGATTCGACGGTGAATAGCTGGAATACTACTTCTGATTCCTCTGGAAACTTCACAACCGCTTATCTGCTTGATGGAATACTAGGGACGTATTATGTAACTGCGACGGATGGTGTTAATACAGCCTACACTACCTTCACAGATGCTCCAAAGGTTGGGTCAGTTACAGTCGGGCCTCAAACTGGTACACTTACTGTTGGCACGGGAGGAAGCGCAACCTACACAGTAACTGTGGCTAGAGGGAGCGGTTCGGGTTCGAGTGGTGCCTTTAACGCTGCCTTAAACATCACCACAACCCTGCCAACAGGAGCGAGCGGCTCCTTTTCGGCGGGCGGATTGATTGTGTCTTGTACTAGCGGAGGCCAGAAGACATGCTTTGACTCGGCGACCAACACGATTAGATTCGCCTCCGGGAATAACTCCTTATCTGCCTTGCTGACCATCAGCACGACGTCTGCTACACCAGCCGGAACGACGACCTTTACGGTAAAAGCCTCGACTTCCGTCAGTGATTTCGCGACTGGGACCGGAACGCTCGTTGTGGGCAAGGCCAGCCCGACGATTGTAACTCACGTGCATAATCCTTCGCATATGGATGTTACTGGCCAGTCAGTTGCCTTGGGTACGGCTGTTCACGATAATGCCACGCTAGCTGGAAAAGTGGGCAGTTTTAGTATTACTGGCACAGTCACATATCAGCTTAGAACAGGCGGCTCATGTTCAGGCACTTTGCTCTTCACGGAGGCTACAGCCTCCTTCCTGAATGGTAATCCTGGTGAATCACCTTCACATACTCTTGGTGCTGGAACGTACAGCTACAATGCTACGTATGGCGGTGATGGTACCTACACTAAAGCTACCAGTTCATGTGAGGTCTTTACCATCCTCCAGGGTCCAACAACCATAGTTACGTTCCTTCACAATCCAGACCATTCCATCATCCCTGTTAACTCCAACGTTACTCTGGGCTCTATAGTTCATGACAATGCTACAGTATCTGGAACTGTTGACGGGTTTGCGATAACCAGTATCATAACTTACCGATTCTT
>JAHFOH010000137.1 GCA_023266955.1 Nitrososphaerota archaeon | reverse complement strand
GCCAACTCGAAGCCCCCAATGCTGGTGAATCCCGGGTAATTCTGGATCTCGTTGGTTAGGAGCATCTGACCCCCGATGTCCTTGGTAATGGCGAGTGTCTTGAGCCCCTGTCTAGCTGTATACAAGGAGGCCGTCAACCCTGCGGCAGAAGCCCCGGCAACTATCACGTCGTAAAGCATGGAGACTGAGACCACCTTTTTCGTATTAAGGATTAACTTGAAGGGTCAAGCGGATGATGAAAACGATTGTCCATGAAGGACTGATCAGAGGATGCTAAGTGGGCCCGGCAGGATTTGGATAGGAATGGGTCAGAACCGCACTACAAACCCGCTGACCCAAAGAAAGAAGCGAAGGACTTGCACCAAATGGTGACCGATAGGTAACGCTCATATTAAGGGACTGGCGTCTCGTTTGCATGGGTTCGAAATCGAAGGTCTTCATAATTCATGAGGATGATATGGACTGGGTCTACAGCCCAGAGGAACGCGTATATTGGAAGATGCTTGGGCCGGGCAACGAGAAGCGCGGTCCGTGCATGCAGCTCATAAAGATGCCGGCGGGTTACAGGAAGCCAAGGCATTACCATGCCTCAGCTCACATGATCTATGTTAGAGAAGGTGACTACTCGATCGCAGGAAAAAGGTACGGACCGGGAACTTTCATCTTCGTGCCTACCAAAGAGCCTTCGGGGCCGATCGAATCGAAGGACGGTTGCGTTCTCGTCCAGTATTACGAAGGTGCCATAGGTACCGTGATCGTGGGAAAATGATGTTCGTCATCGAACAAAAACGCGAAATATCTTTCCCCTCGTTCCAGATTGGTGGGCCCGGCAGTGTCGGAGCAAAGTCTTATCGGGTGGTCCAAGTCTCTGGGTAATGATTGGTTCTAATATACACCAGTGGCAAATTGAGGGAAACAAGTCGGTTCGGGCAAGGGGAATTGGATATGGTGAGGCGCTAGCTGGACTAGACCATCAGGTGCCCGAAACAATTCCGACAGCTTCTCGTAGACGAACAGGCATTTCCGAAGGTCGGACCGATTATTTCTCAATAGTTCGTCTCTTATTTTCAGATTTCCCGTTTTTCCTGAACTGATTGAACTTCAAGAGGGCCTCACAGCTGCCACTGATGTCCACAGATTCAGTTTCTTTGTACCCTAGATAGGACGAAACACAGTCCAATCGCATAACCTTCAACGGTAGAAAGATTAGCTGGTCCCTCCTCCGAGTGAAGATGCAGTCAGAAAGTAGCTAAAGATGGTAGGCTTCGAGACTTCGCCCGCATCTTTGCTCTAACCATGAAGAATGTGAAAAATACCACTGGTACTACGAAGAAGCTGGTTATGATAAGCTGCCCCGTACTAGAAACATATTCTGTACCCTTCTTATGCACGTAAATGTTGTAATCAGTTAACACATCTGCCTCTCCAAAAGGTGTTTCATACAATCCGCGCGTAAAGAAGTGTACCCCAGCACCTTTTGTTAGAATAATGTGCTTATCATCAGACTTAACGAAGTTGTCGAATCTGTGAGCCTTCCCGAAGGTTGGATCCATAGGTATCCACCCGTAGTTTGGCAGGTAGAACTCTACCCATCCATGCCCAACATTATTTGCTGTATAGTTGCCTCCTTGAACAAAAGTGCCTCCCCAACCTGAAATTCTTTGTGCAGGAATTTGATTCGCCCTCAGAAGAGCTGCCAGTAGATTGGAGAATTCAGCGCTATCACCCTCCCTATTCCTAATCGCATATGCTGCACCTAACTCACCGGGAAGTCTCTTGAAATCGATGTTATCGATAACCCAATTGTAGCTTTTGAAGACAATATCCATGAGGAAACTGCTTTCCACCAATATCTGTTGAGCAGTTGATCGAACTGCTGGATCATCGGATTGAATGAATTTTGTTGGGACGATGAAATTGCTGTAGTTGGGATCATTCTTGTCAGATTGTCCAACTGACCTGGGATCGACAGTGTAGTCTATGCTGTTCACAGTGAGGCTGGCGTCAACTCTAACTGTGAATCTTTCACCTGGTTGCAATCGCTCAATCTGATATGTTGCAAACGAGTTTCCTAGATTATCTTCAAGGCGTTGGTCGGGCTGGGGATTAACCGAGATCGATCGAACGAATTGATGAGGTTCCCAACTCTTCAAAAGAGCAACACGCAGGGGGATGGCGAAGGCATCGGAGGGCCCCAAGTCACGGACGACTACCTCGTAGGTGAGTTCGTAGGAAGTAACTGCATATGGTTGAAAGGGACTTGCACCCGCTGCAAAGGGTATCGGAAGTAGATAAACAAGGAGAGCTGCAAGTAACCTTTTCAACGCCCATTCCTCTCCCAAATATCATTCGCCCAAGACATTGCCATCGCCATTTTCTCTTGGATATTTACAGCTCCCATCTCCGAAAGCCGCTTCTCAACGAATCTGAGCCTAGCCTTCAAACCGTACCCATTCACTATCTGAATCGCTAATCCAGGTCTCTTATTGACTTCAAGCACGAGTGGACCAAGCTCCTGATCCACAACTACATCCACACCCGCGTAGCCTAAGCCGCTGGCGTCCTGTGCTCTGCATGCAACCTCCAATATGCTTCTCCAAGTGGGAACCTCTAATCCAAGTAGGGCAGCACCTGTGTCAGGATGCTTCCCCACTAATCGTCCGTTGTAGAGAGCTCTGAAGGTTCGACCGCTTGAAAGTTTGACGCCGATCGCTACAGCTCCCATGTGTAGATTGGCCTTCCCCTTGGACAGAATGGTAGGAACTCGAATCATGCTCATTACAGTAAAGCCCTGGAAGACGATTACACGCACGTCAGGAAGCCCAGAATTGGAGAGGCTTGCAAAGAACTCGCTTGGAACAATCAGCCTTTCAACCAATACTGTATCGCGGGGACTCCTCGAATAATGTCCATCAAGTATTAACGCAATATGCCTCATAATCTCTGAATGACCTATTTCTCGCCCATCGGATGTCACATAGTTCTTGCCACTTCTTCCCTTGACAATGAGAATTCCTTCTCCTCCGAAACCCTGACTAGGCTTAACCACGAAGCGCTCCAACTTACTTATCAGCTGACCACAGTCGCTAAGATCTTTCCTTTCTTGAGCAAGAAAGAGATTCCGCGGAACAGCTACACCGGCTGATGCCAGTCGCTCTCTCATAACAGCCTTTTCAGTATATGGTAAGACTTCTCGAGGATTGTATTTTTCAATGAATTCCCGATTTCTAACAGGCATGGTTAGAACATCCGACTTGGGATTAAGCCATCTGAACCGATGATATTCTGATAGGCGGAACCGTGTTCTCACGCCAAACAGAACGTTGAGCAGTATGAATGCTACCCATGTAAAGGGTTCAACAAGAATGAAGTCGATGAGAGGTTTGTAATCCATGACCAAGAAGGCTGTAACAACTGCAACTGTTGTCCATAGGAATTGAATCATGGGATAGTACCATCCCCTTTCTTTGCCAACAGTAACGAAGCGGTCTCCTAGCCAAGATGTGATTAGTAGGGGAAAAAGGATGGAGAACTCAAGCTGCTTTATGTGATAAAATTCTCCGACGATTTCAATCAAACTCACATAGATGCTTACGGTTGCGATGATGATAGCGACTCGATGCGCTCCGGGCAACTTAAATGGGTCAAACACGACTCTCGCTCCGTAGGCAACAATGAAGACGTTGAAGAAGAGGAAGAACCCCCAAAGCAATCCTGCTTGAAGGAAGACAATAGCCACTATCATCGGACCGAAGATTCCGAAGGTCGACAGACCAACAACATTTCTTAACAGAGCAATAACTAGCGATGCTACCAGAAGCTGGAAGAATAGTCGAGAACCCTGCAGAATTGGAAAGGTGAAGAAGGCATTCTCCCTGATGAGGTATGCTGCAATTAGCATGACCGCTACGAAGACGATGAGTGGGATTAGCTCTCTAGCTTTCATTTATCCTTCCTCATCTTGTAAACTACTAGCGTGATTACCGCGCCTACGCTCAAAATGAGAAGGATGAGACGCGTGCCCGCGATTAGAGTCTGATTTTCAGTTATATCAGCCTTGGAAGCACCAGTAGTTGAAGTGGTGGATGTTGTTGAAGTGGTGGATGTTGTTGATTCAGGCAAGGTTATGGTAGTTGTCAATGTGCCACCGGTCGCGGAGAGGATTTTCGTACCATCCTTTGAAAATACAACTTGCAAGTCTCCAACTTT
>JAHFOH010000029.1:9783-12437 GCA_023266955.1 Nitrososphaerota archaeon | reverse complement strand
TCGACAGATCAGCCTGACCTACTCAGAGCCAACCTTCGTGGCGAAGACAAGGGTGGAACCCGCCGTTCGTATGGGTTTCTTGGTTAGTTTCGCGAAACCGGATTCGAGGAGCAACTCCGATAGATCCCTGAATGAGTACAATTGGCCACCTGTCGTAATTAGGAACAGCAGATTGTAGAATGTGTGACTAAACTTCAGCACTTTTCCGAACTCCCCTCCCAGAAACTGGTCAAAAATTACTATCATGCCTCCTGGCTTCAACGCCGCGGCTACTCTCTTCAAAAGCTCCGAGTTCTTCTCAGGTGTGAACAGATGAACAATGTCGAACAGTAATGCAACATCGTAGCCTTCGCCCATGTCGTCCACGAAGAAGTCGCCCGCTCGGGTGTGCACCTGCTTGCTCATCCCCTCAGATTCTATGATGCCTCTGGTCTCTTCAAGAGGAGTTGGCGAGTCGAAAATTGTCGCGGAAAGCTCGGGATGGTTCTTGCACAGCATGATGCTATAGAGGCCATGCCCACCTCCGACATCCAGCAGCCTGCGCGCGGTAGAGGGTAGCTTCACTTTCGAGACTATGTCTTTCTCGATCTGCTTCGCGATTGACATCTCAAACGAATGGAAGAGCTTCCACATCGGGGGATGTTGGCTGAACCACTCGAAAGCGTTGACTCGCGGCTTACCGTCCCGAACGGCTTCTTCTTGATTCTCTCTCATGAACTCGAAGAGGCCGGAGTAGAGCGCGAACGTGTCGGCCATGTGAAATGACGAGTCGGCCGAGAAAGGCTTCGAAATTGTTGTGATGGCGTAGGACCCGTTGCTTTCCTTCAGATACCCTAACGGGACAAGTAAGTCAAGAAGACTCTTCGTTCCCCGCTCATCGGTCTTGATTTCGTTGGCGAGCGTAGAGGCCGACCTTGGCCCTCCCCTCAGCGCCTCGAAGACACCGAGGCGAGACGCCAGAAGAACAGCTTCAAACGCCCCTGCTCCCCAGAGGTCGAGGAAAGGAGCCAGCTGTGGCTGGAGCCGAAAGAGCTGTCGCTCTAGGAAATTAGGAACGACAGGCACGTAGACTTCGCTTGGGTATTTGTATTTATGCACGCAGAGCTGCTTCATCCCATGTAGGCTTGTGTGCGGTAATGTTTTCAGTGGACCGGAAGGGGTTAGCGGCCATTTAGGTTGGAACAGCTTTTTGAAAAGCGGGCCCGGTGGGGTTTCAACGCTAATAGGGCATGAATCGCCGCTAACCCGGCGCCAATCCTAATCAGAGTTCAGCTAGATTCAGAATCTCTATCCCAACGATACGTCTTCTGTCACGGTGAACTATTACGAGGCCATCGTCAGTTGGATCTCCTTCGGTGTGCTTTGCTTCCTCGAACCGAATGTACAGGTCTCCTTCCTTATCATCGTAATCAGCCATGAGAACCTTGGACGGAATGGATAAGCGATACCTTCCTCTTACCTTCTCTATAACTTCCCTCAAATCAATATCTAGGAGAGTGGTAGCTTTTTGAATTTCCGATACCTCCTTTTCTTTCTCTTGGCTGAGATAGGATAAGCGGTCACTAAATAGGTTTTCGAACCCTCCTTCCGGGCTATCACGACGAGAAAATCAGCCGTAGCCTCTTTCAAACCCTTCACGAGATGAAGAGTTCCACGTGGGTCTACAAAAACTTCGTCAGGTCCTAGTGCTGTAGCTTTCATTACTTCTATCATTCCTCCTAACTCTGCGTGTCTATCGAGTATGTGAAGCCAGCGCCTTCGGCTAACGATGAACTCTGTTCCATCGAAGGCTCCCACTCGAGCTTCGATTTCTTCATCCGCATTTGCCACGTCACCCACTTCGTCCTTACGTTCATCATATTAATCCACTGTAGGTTGCAATGGGATTTGTTCCTGAGCAAGAGCGGGCCCGGTGGGGTCCCACCCTCGAATGGGTTCGCAAAGCGGATTAAGTTCTTTGGAAGCAGGCTTCCTCTGTAGATGTACATGTTCATTCCGTCCTAGCAAAAGGAGATGTGGCCGAAGCTCACCATAACTACGAAGATTGGGTTTATATGTTGACGCAAACTGACTTACTTCAAGGATTCGACTTGCAGCAGCTTATCTTCACGCTGCCCGTGGTGCCGGGAAAGACGCAAGCCCTGAAGGAATTCATAGCAACGGCAATGGGTCCTAAGTGGAAAGAATACGATGCTTCCCAGAAGCGGCATGGAATTCACAAGGAGACGTGGTTCCTACAGAGTACCCCGCAAGGAGACTGGATTATATCCTACGCGGAGCTGGATGATATCCAGAAGGCATTCGGCGGGTTCGCCGTGTCAACTGACCCATTCGACGTGTGGGCAAGGGACCAAACCAAGGAAATCACAGGCATCGACTTTAGTCAACCACCCCAGACACCGCTACCTGAGCAAATCTTGAAGTATGGCTATTAGACGAAACTAGCCTCTCCTATCTTTTTTGTTTAAAGAAAGCAGGGCTGAAACTCTCGTAAGGTCGGGCCAATGCGGCTTGTTCGTTAGGATTACTCGATTATTCCGCCCTAATCTTGGAGAAGAACTGGAGAACTGAGAAGGAAAGCAGACTACTGGCACGATGGGATTAGCGTCTAAACAGGAACCTAAGGCTGGACCAGAGCCCGTTTCACCTTGTTT
>JAHFOH010000029.1:0-9683 GCA_023266955.1 Nitrososphaerota archaeon | reverse complement strand
TATTCCGCCCTAATCTTGGAGAAGAACTGGAGAACTGAGAAGGAAAGCAGACTACTGGCACGATGGGATTAGCGTCTAAACAGGAACCTAAGGCTGGACCAGAGCCCGTTTCACCTTGTTTTGAAAGTCTGAAAGATGAACTTCAAATTCCTCGATTAGGTCACATGTCTTTGAAATCAGATCATCCATTGTTTCCATCGCAGAGCCTCGGAAGAAGAAAAGAAGACGCAGGAGCTCCTTTGTGTGGTAGAATCACATGAACTCTACAAGAAGTTAGGTTTCCCGGATTAGGTTTGTTATTTATTCCTGATCAGTTCAGTTGGAAGCTTTAATTGCTGGCTGATGTCTTCCAATTCTCTCCTTAATGCGACACTCTTTATGATGGCTCTTCCCAACTGTATGAGTGAAAGATGAAACAAGTATATTTTGCCTGCCAGAATTAAAATTACGTAGTGATAATTTAGGCAGCGTCAGATAGGGTTTCGACTGCCACACCAGCACCTAACTGATCCTCCTTCCCCTCCAAATACTTCTCAGCATCCATGGCAGCTTCACATCCTGATGCAGCTGCAGTCACAGCCTGTCTGTAGCGATGGTCGTGAACATCGCCAGCAGCAAACACACCCTTGACACTAGTCTCCGTACCATTCCTGGTGATGATGTACCCTTTTTCGTCCAAATCTATTCGCCCGGCAAAAACCTCTGTGTTAGGTTGGTAGCCGATGCCCACAAAGACTCCTTGGCATCCAATTTTTGAAGTATCATCTGTATGGATATTCCTAATCAGAACCCCGCTAACTGTGTTTTCGCCCAAGATATCAAAGACTACGCTGTTCCAGATGAATCTGATCCTGGGGTTGCGGAAAGCCCTATCTTGCATAATCTTGCTCGCTCGAAGCTTATCCCTTCGGTGAACAACTATGACATCGCTAGCGAACTTGGACAGGAACAACGCGTCCTCCATAGCCGTATCTCCCCCTCCAACCACTACCACAGTCTTACCCTTGAAGAAGGGGGCGTCGCATGTGGCGCAGGACGAAACTCCTCTCCCGATCAGCCTCCTTTCAGATTGAAGGCCGAGCCACTTTGGTGACGCGCCAGTGGCCACTATAACTGCGTCAGCGTTGTACGTCGTTTCCCCTACTTTGATCTTAAACGGATTCGAAGTGAAGTCAACAGCGGAAGCATCGGTATCAATGAATTCAGCTCCAAACCTCTCTGCCTGGCGCCTCATCTTCTCCATCAGCTCAGGACCTAGGATGCCCTCGGGAAATCCAGGGAAGTTCTCCACTTCAGTAGTGAGAATCAGTTGCCCTCCCCACGCGAATCCTGTTATTACCAGGGGATTGAGGTTGCCCCTAGCGGCGTATATTGCGGCTGTTAAGCCGGCTGATCCGGAGCCGATGATGATGAGTTTTCGGTGATTCTCCATGACTGTGCACTTTAGCCTATGTACGGGAAGCTCTTTCTATCGAACTCCTTGATGACTTCGAATTCTCTTCCCTCTATGCCTGAACCTAGCTGTTTGAGTTGGGGATAAATTTCGAAGAGGCTCCGTGAAGCCATATCGCTCGCAACATGTTCCCTTCCAAAGTTTTCGTAAGTAACCTTCTGCACCAATCTCCTTACTGCTCCTTCATCCAAGTATCCAAGACTGTGAAGATACTCGTGGAGGAGGATTGAGTAGACGAAGGAGTTGAGTTCCAGCTTGCTGCTCGAAAGTGCCTTTACAGCTTCGAGGATCGTTCTGTTCATTACGATAGAATTTGATCCGAGAACATGGTATGCACCAATATAGTTAGGCAGATCACCCAGTACTAGAGTGAGTCCTGCACGATGAAGCCTTAGACTCTTCTCCACCGTAGTCCTTACGATTTCGAAGACGTGATCGAAATTCGTTGAAGTAGCTAGTCTCCTATCCATTTCAAAGTTAGCGGTATCTTTCAAGAGATCACCTTCCATCTCGCAATAGATTGTCCAACATTTTGACGTAGTGCTCCTTTGATGCGGCTCCGATGAACTGTGTGTCAATTTTTCCCTCTTTGAATATTATTAGTGTCGGGATAGCCATCACACTGTACCTTGAAGCGAGTTCAGGATTATCGTCAACGTTAATCTTCACGAACTTCACCCTGCCATCAAATTCCTTCGCCAGCTGCTCTACAATCGGTGCCACCCATCTGCAGGGTCCGCACCACGGCGCCCAGAAATCGACGAAGACAGGAACCTGTGACGTGAGAACTTCAGTCTCCCAATCTGCACTGTCGCCATCAATAACTAAATTATCTTTAATCATCTATTCACCCCCAGATTTAGCGAACAGCTTCCCCACTTGCTCAGCAGGTCTTTCATTGAGCTGGAAATGAATCCGACGTCTCCCCCCCTCTCTTTTGATAAAGGAGTTTACGATGCCTAATCTCTCCAAGACATCCATGTGATCCATTACGGTTGAGTAGGCCGCGTCGGTAGTCCTAGTGAGTTGATCCGCAGTCATCTCGCCCCGACCTAGGGATTGAATTATCTTCATCCTCGTGTCGCAGGGGGTGAGGAATAGAGTATCCCCTATCTTGATTACACAGAAACTCCCGAGCCTACTCTCTATGCTCTTTACCTTGACTTCCGGCAACGGTCTGACTGATTTCCAACTTCCGCCTATATAATGATTGCGGTCTAATCCCAAAGTATAGGGACTAGTCCCTTCTCGAGCTCTCTGGAGCGAACTCTTCATGGCGCCGAGCTAGCGCTTCGTAGTATGGCAGTAACTGATCTATGATCTCTACACTGGAGAGGAGCATCCTTCTGCAGCAGTATCTCTTGAAACCCAGTTCATCCAAAGTCTTTCCGGGATCAGTGCCCTCCTTCACCTTCCTGAGAAAAGGCTCATACTTATCCCCGACGAGTTTTCCGCATGTGAAGCATCTTATGGGAACTAGCATCTAATCACCTGTATGACTTCTGTTTCCTCCTTCTGGCACCTGGACCGCCAAATTTCTTCGATTCAGTTCGTCGTGCGTCTCCTATCAGGAGGTGCCTGTCGAAATTGACGATCTTTTGTTTCAATTCTGAACTCTTGAACCAATTTACAAATGCTTTTGAAATTGCCATAGCAGCTGCTTCAGCTTGACCCATGAAGCCTCCTCCTTTCACACTCACATTGATGTCTACTTTTTCTCTGTAGTCGCCAGCCAATTCGACAGGGGTCATGATTCTGAGTCTCGCTAATTCTGGAGACACCAATTCTAATGGAACGTTGTTTATCCTAATCCTGCCTGCGCCGGGCATGATGGCTGCTGTAGCCCGTGCAGTCTTCCTTGCTCCCGAGAAGAGTTTTGCCTTCCGGATAACTGTCACTCTATTCACCTGCCCAGCCTATTGCTGAAGCTACTTCCCCAATCGTAACGTAGTAAGGAAGGGGTTTTCTAGCCATGGCGTCTTGGAAAGTAATCTTGCTCGCAGCGCCAAATTCCGCTGGGGAACCCGTGTATGTCCTTAATCGCTTAAGCGCACTCAATCCCCGCGGCTTTCGCCTAGGCAGCATGCCTCTCACCATTCTTTTCAAAATTCTCTCGGGGCGCCGAGGATGAAACGGACCATACTTCGGGTTGACCACGCTAGCGATTTCCAGTTTCTTAAACCAATCGCTCAGCACACTCTCTCTACTGCCTGAGACAAGGGCCTTTTCAGAGTTGACGACTATCACCCTGTTCCCATTCAGAAGAAGCTTGGCGATCTTGGATGAGAGGCGGCCAGCAACGTGACCTTGGGCATCAACCACCATAGGTTGCCTCTGAGACTTCTCGCTACCCTCCAATCAGCCTCACACCCTTTCCCGAAGGATGTTCATGAACGAAATCGACCAAGTTCAAAGCTTGTCCTCCCGCCTCCCTTATCTTCTCTTTCGCTGCTTGGGAGAAGGTAAATGCGCCTACTGTCAGCTTGTGGTCAAGGAGTCCTGCTCCAAGAACCTTTCCCGGCACGACAATTAGGTCTCCTTTTCCGGTGAGTCTCGCTATCTTCCCGACGTTCACCGCAGCCCTCCTGGACCTGCTCTTGGAGAGAAATTCAGCTGCAGCCTTCCAAATTTCCGCTCCATTCTTTTTGAAAGCTCGTCTGAGGATGAAGATAGTGTTGTCAAGTACTGGGTTGGTGATTGAACTCATTTAAGACCTCCTGAAAAAGTCGCAAAGTTACTCAATCTCTCATTTAGTAGTTCAGTTGCTTTGAGGAATATCTCTCTAGCCGGGAGAGATCCGACGGACTCGATTTCAAGTAGAAATTCATCTTTCTTGCCAGTTTCCTTAAGGATTGAAACGGTGCTCGGTTGCCATTTTGCATGCTCCTTGCCTCTACCCAGCTTAGCGTATGCTTCAAGCTTGATCTTCTGTCCAGGGGCTAAGTCAACTATAGGAATCGAGTCACTAATTGGTCTGACAAACGGATCCTCCGAGACCACTTCACCGGAGTAAACGGTCTTGATCCTGTCTATGGCTTCCGAATCAAGCACCAGCAGTACTGTACATTTGTTGCATCCTAAGGGACTGTTACAGTCACAGACTTCTCGGAGTCTGTATCTTTGAAGATCAGTCCTGAGGGGCATTAGACCAAGCCTATGTGCCACGAGTTCATCATATACCACCGATGAATTTTCGAGGATTACGACATCATCGATCGCCATGCATGGCACTTCACTGATGGCAAATCTGCGTATTGCGTTTGCGTAGGTTCCCTCTACATCTTTTAGGAGGACTCTTATGGTGATGGGGTCCTCCTCCAGAATTTCTACACTAACCAAATTCAGTCACTCTCAACACTACGAAAAGGAAGGTAGGAGAAAGATCCATGACGGCTCTCGAAGCGCGACGAGTTCCGTTTGTGTTGCCCTTAAAAGTATTGCCCTGAATATTGTAGTTTAATCTTCTACTTCTTCTCCGCCTTTGAGGATTCGGGTCAAAGTCGCTGAGAGCTCGCCCATCCCCTCCAACGTCACGGCAGAGACGGGTATGGGTTGATATGCGATGCCTGTCTTCACTAGTCCCCTCAGGATTCGACTAGTAAGCAAATAGTGTGTTGCACTCGCCTCCTTGGCTACAGCATTCTCCAGTTCGACAGGATCAGATGCCCACTTCAGGATTTGCTTCCACCGTTCTCCAACCATATCCCTCTTTGAAAGGACAGCGATGTTAGGCACGGGGAGCCTCAGTTGGATGGAAGCCGCCAGCATCGCAATTGCAACAAAATTAATCGATGTTGATACTACTGTTGAATCGAATAGGAAGAGTACCGCCTTTCCATCGCATCTTAAGTTCTGGACAACAAAAGGCCCGCTCTCTCTGTAGGCGAAAAGCTCAACCTGACCCGGAGTATCGAAGATCACATAGTCTGGATTCAGGGAGTCGACTTGATCCTGCAATTCAGTGATTCTCGTGGCGAGCATGTCGGCAGCGAAAATCTGAGCGCCGTTTGGACCTAACTGATATGAAGTCATAATGGTTTGCAGATCGATCATTTCTCTGATGTCGACATCGGGTTCATAGGGGAGGTTGACTGTCCCCGGATCAAGGTTGGCGGATATGGCGTGTGCTCCCTTGCCCGAATACCAAGTGGTTAGAGCGGATGTTAACAATGACTTACCTGATCCAGCCGTGCCCGTGACGAAGATTGCGAACATCTTTTCGACGACTGTATAGCCGAAATTATAATTGTAGCGTCGTCCTATGGTATTGTCGACGCCAATGGAGTATTCGTGAGAGAGCTATATGCCAAGAGAAGAGCAAGTATGTGAAATAATTACGGTGGGAAATGAACTTCTGACCGGTCGCACACTCAACACCAACTCCCAGTGGCTGGCTGAGAGAATCACTCAGATTGGGGGATTTGTACGAAGATGCGTCGTCGTTAGAGATAATGTAATCGAAATTGCTGAAATTCTCAAGGAGGCGTTAAGGAGGAATCCGAACTTCATCATTGTTGCTGGAGGACTCGGTCCAACCTATGATGATCTTACTCTTGACGGAGTCGCCAAGGGTTTCAAAAGGAGGCTAGTCGTAAACAAAAGAGCCCTTCAGATGTTGAGGACGAAGTACCGACAGATGTGGAAAAAGGGTGTCATAGAAAAGTATGAGTTAACTGAGGCTAGGATCAAAATGGCTCGATTACCCTCTGGAGCCATCCCACTTCTAAATCCTGTCGGTACGGCGCCAGGCGTTCTTCTGAATTTGGATTCGTGCATCTTAGCATGCTTGCCTGGCGTTCCCTCAGAGATGAAGGGAATTTTCGAAGAATCGTTGAAGCAAGTCATTGCAGAGAGGACGGGAAGAGTGTTCAGCTATTCACGTACACTGAATGTGGAGGGGATCGTTGAGTCCTCTATAGCTCCCTTATTGGAGAAGATTGTCGGCAGGTTTCCAGATGTTTACATAAAGTCTCATCCACAGGGCATCGAAGGTGGCATTTCAAGAATTCGAATCGAATTTACAGGAAGATCTCGCACGAAGGGTAGAGTAAAAGTTAGGGTATCCAAGGCAGCTCAAGAGTTGGCAAAAGTCATCAGGAAGAGAGGAGGTTCTGTCGAGCTTGTCTGAAGGCGAGAAAAGTCAAGTCGGTCATGCTTCTCGAAGGGAGTATCCAGTCCGACCTTTGGTTGGAGTGGGTGGAGTTGTTCTTAGGAATGGTAAGATCCTGCTTGTGAAGCGACGTTTCGACCCAAATAAGGGGAAGTGGTCTTTCCCGGGAGGACTAGTAGAGTTGGGGGAGTCTGTTAGAGACGCTGTGAAGCGTGAAGTCAAGGAGGAGACAGGCCTTCGAGTTCACGTCAGCAGCCTTATTGACGTCGTGGACGAGGTCACACGTGATCCCGATGGAAAAATCAAGTATCACTTCGTTCTGGCTGATTTCTTGATGAAGGGCGCCAGCGGCAGATTCAACCCAAATCAAGAGATAAGCGAATTCGTCTGGGTTCACCTGGCAAAGGCCAAGACCTATGATACGACTAAGACTGTGCGAATGATTCTCGATAAGCTGCCAACTGCGTTATGAAGTTGAACGGGAAGAATCAGAGAAATAGTTAACACTAAGATTTCCGCATGCGCATGCTAGGTGCTCTTACTTCTTTGAGAGCCACCACTCTAGATACTCGCCGTGCTGGCGTCTCCTCTTCCTTCGTTCATCCTCGTCAATCTTGATGCCCTGCCTGAGGTCAGTCAACTGCTCCCTCGTGACGTATAAGCCGCAGCTCTTGCAAGCGTAGCGACGGGCTGGAGCATCATAGAAGAGTTCGCCGCCGCACTCAGGGCAGTACTGCACCTGCACTCCCATGGTCTTGGAGCGCTGACTTGACATTCTTTTAAAAGGTTGTCGAATCCTAATTCACAATCGGGCGGTCACGAAAACTCCGTAATGAGGCGGAGGGAGCTATTTGCGAATCGTTTTGCGCTCTCTGACTAGAATTGGGGGCAGCTCCTCCTTCTTGGGTGCTGGCTCTTCTAGAGGAATCTCGTAGAGCACTTCTCCTTCATATGTGATATACTGCATCACCTGACGGCCCTGAATCTCCACCAATCTTACCATGTGGCACAAAGTTGGCTCGGCATAACGTTGCAGACTTTGCTAATAAATCTACTTGAACCAATTTGGCACTGAACCAGCTGGGAGAAAAGTGAGCCCAAAAGCCTATGGACAGTATCCACTCAACTTAACTACATCCTGCGATCTCCATGAACCTCCCCAAAGAACCTGAACTGAAGGTACCATCGCGTGCGAGAAACAGAGAACCCCACAAATCGAGCCTTCTTTGTGCTCTCCGGTGAGGGTCAAAGCATTCAGCTGGGTGAATTGAGAGCCCTTTTGGAGACGTATCATGGGGATTCTTCAGTGGAACACGTCTCTGACAGAGTCTTCGTCGTAGCAAATGGAGATTACTCCGAGGAGATCGTTCGACGAGGAGCCTACGTTAGTTTAGGTGGGCCCTTGATAGGTGAGGTCGAGTCTTCGAGGATCGTAGAGGGATTTCAGCGCCTCGATTACTACCCTTTTCTTAAGGATTCGAGAAGTTTCGCAGTGAAAGTAGTCGATTTTTCGGGCAAGATAAGGCGAGAGAAGACTGAGGCAGATTTAGGGGCTTCTGTGAAGGCTAGCAACAGGCGACTAGCTGTTTCACTTGACTATCCTGATATCGTTGTCGCAGTAATTATCTGCCCAACAAAAACTCTTGTTGGCTTAATGAGGCCTGAAACCGTTCAGCGAACATGGAGTCAGAGGAGACCAAGAGCAAGACCTTTCTTTCATCCTTCTGCCCTTTATCCAAAGTTTGCCAGAGCTTTGGTTAACTTAGCAAGGGTCAAACCGGGAGATACTCTTCTCGATCCTTTTTGTGGGACAGGGAGTATTCTCCTGGAAGCTGGTTTGATGGGTATCGATGTGGTCGGTATCGATATCAGGCGAAGAATGTGCAAAGGATCTTTGGCCAATCTTTTGAAATTTGGTTCCGATTTTATGGGCGTCCTGAATGCTGATGCTACGAAATTATGCATAAACAACTGTGACGCCATCGTTACAGATGTCCCTTATGGAAGGGTATCCTCAACTGTGGGTAGGGCTTCAGAGGTGATCTTACGAGATTTGGTTGAAGAGGCCAAGGCTATTCTTCCCGACGGGAGGCATGCCGTTATCATGTCGCCTGAGGGCACCGAGCCTTTTGACTCTAATGAGTTTCAGTTGGTCGACAGGCACAAAATTTACGTTCATCGTAACCTGACTCGTGCCGTAACGGTTCTTCGTAGAAGATGAGATCATGGTCAAACTTGAAATCGTCTTCTTGGGTACCTCATCTTCCGTACCGACGCTCAAAAGAGGATTAACATCAATTGCCCTACTGCGTGGTACCGAATTACTGCTATTCGATGTTGGAGAGGGTATGCAGAGGAATATGGTACAGGCCGGAATAGGCTTCAATAAAGAGACCAAGGTCTTTGTCACACATATGCACGGTGATCACGTGGTTGGCCTTCTGGGATTCCTTCAGACTATGTCGATGAATCAGAGGGAGAAGGCGGTACACGTCTACGGTCCAAAGGGAATCAGAGGCTTTCTAGAGGCAAGTGTAAGATACCTGAGATTCGGACTTACTTTCCCGCTGTACGTGAATATTGTCAGGCAAGGTTTGTTCCTTAAGCAGCGTGAATACACAGTGAGAGCTACCTTGGCTGAACACTCAGCAACCACCTACGCATACCTGTTAGAGGAGCTGCCGCGCCCCGGTGTGTTTCACCCTGAAAAAGCCGAAGAACTTGGCGTGCCCAAAGGGTCCCTCTGGTCACAACTGCAACGTGGGCGAAGCGTCAAGATTGGCGATGAGATCATCAGACCAAGACAAGTTCTAGGTCCCTCAAGACCAGGCAGGAAGATCGGAATATCCGGAGATACGAGACCTGCGCCACGACTAGCTAGGTTCTTCAATGGAGTGGATGTGCTCGTGTTTGACTCGACGTATAGTGATCAGCATTCGGAAAAGGCTGTAGAGAATATGCACTCAACTGCTAGAGAAGCGGCGACGATAGCTAAGATAGCGGGTGCGAAGCTCCTAATTCTTACCCATTTCAGCGCAAGGTACGAAAACACGGAGAATTTAGTCTCTGAGGCGTCTTCCGTTCATCCCAACGTGTTGGCGGCATATGACCTTATGCGAA
>JAHFOH010000028.1 GCA_023266955.1 Nitrososphaerota archaeon | reverse complement strand
AATGGGGGGTAAAAATTGATTTCTTAAAGATGTGCATGATTTCCATGTTGAAAATCTATGCTTCGTCACCTCAGAGACCCAAGCTGACCTTGAGTCATTGGGCTTCTACAGCGAAAGTAGGAAACTGTTTCAGGCAAGTTTCACTCTTGTTGCAGTGAACTGTTATAGTGCTGCCTAACTCTATCTTCTGCGGGATGAAAGAACTGAACAAATGGTCAGCTGTCTTGATCGTACTTGGGGTGGCAGGACTAATGGTAGGTGCCATCGCAGCAGTGAATGCTCAAGGTGCCTTCACGGATCGAAGTCAACAGGACTATCAAGCGCGGAGGGGATTAGGAATGGCTTGCTCGAACATGGGTGGCATGATGGGCTCAATGATGGGTACAGGAGGCATGGGGATGATGGGAAGTGGCTATGGCAGCATGATGGGCGGAGGCATGACGGGAAATAGCTATGGCAACATGCAATCTATGATGGGTCAACACACCCAGTTCTGCGGACAGATGATGAGCAATACGACTAGGGCTGGTTACATGCCCAACCATATAGTGATAGTCAACTATGCCTTCACTCCTCAGAACCTTACAGTCAAGAAGGGCACCACGGTAACTTGGATAAACATGGACTTCGTCCAACACACAGTAACTTCAGGGTCTAATGGAACACCAAACGGACTCTTCGACTCAGCCCTCCTAGATCATATGCAGACGTTCAGCTACACATTCAACGAACCGGGAGAATACAGATACTTCTGCAAACCTCATCCTAACATGACCGGAACAGTCATAGTCGAACCCTAAGTGGCTCGCTAGAATAACGGTGGGCAGACTCAGGGGAGCGTTTAGACCCTCCCTTCTTTAACCAATCTGCAAGCACCACCTGATTCGTGTTCCCAAACTTCGTAACATTCACAATGCCCCGTTCGGCAAACCTCACTATGATTCTGTGGGTCTTCAGTCTACTTAATCCAGCCTCTTTCCTAACGTATTTCTGCAAGTACTTGCCCTCGTGAGCTATTAGAACCTCTAAGACCATCTTTTCCTCAGTGGTTAATGTCCTCATAAGAACGTCCACCGAATCGTAAACATTCGCACCCAATCTCTCCGAACCCCGCGAAGGTTTCGGTTGTCGCAACTCTGAAAAGAGAACAAAATAGGCTAGTCCAACTACGCCCAAAACCGTAGTCGCTACCAAACCCAGCGGCAGAACTGCCATCCATGGAGAGAACATGAGCGATGAGCCTGGTGGGGCTGAAAATTGCCCGCCCATCATTCTGTTCATCATGTTAAGCATCCAGTCTGATGTCGCCATCGAGCCGAAAGCGTAAACCATCCATGATGTGTATGCTAAGAGACTAATGGTTGACATTGCGAGCACTATCGAGAAGAGGAGGGTCTTTCTCATTGTGTCTTCAAATCGCTGCACAGACCTAATAAAATAGCATGACGATTCTCAGTTTTGAAATGTGTAGCGTGAAATATCGACAATATATCGTGTTCTCTTGCTATGATTAATGCTGCTATCCCTGCTCTAGTGACAGGAGATCCACTGAAAGTGGAGCTACGGAACTAGCTGTTCACCTGTCTCCACATCTTTCACATATATGGCGCGGTAGGGGCATGATTGCGCGGCTAGAACAACTGTCTCGCTGAAAACCGAGCCTTCTGGTACATCCATCATACCTAGAGGTTCAGACCCCCGGCGTTGGAAGCCTAGATGTTCCACATCCAACGCGAAAACCATAGGCGCCAAGCTAACGCAACTCTCCGCTCCCAAGCAAAGGTCCTGATCAATTTTCACACTAATCTTTCTTCCTTCCGAAGTAGTGATTTCCTTTTCCCCTCGCTTCTGAAGACCCGCCAGCTTTGCCGAAGCGAGGCGCACAATTACATCCGAAAAACTCTCTCCTTCTTTGCGCGCCTTCTTCAGCATTTGGAAGGCTTCCTCGTTCACTGATACGATTATGTCCTCGCTCATTATCATCCCATCTGTAGCATGGCTCCTCTTAAAGCTGGGAGCCGTTTCTCAAAACTGAGATTCAACCTTGTACCGCCTGGGTTTGTACCTGTTCTCCAGCCTCTTCAGAATCTCTTCCCTAAGCTCTTCTTCCGACTTTCCTTGCGACTCTAAACCAAGGTCGTTTGCTACTTTCAGGATTCCTCTCCTGATTTCCTCGGGAGTGGGAGGTGATGGTTTCGTAAGTTCTTTCCACTCTTTTTCGGCTTGTCCGACAGTCCTCCCCAGCCTTCTGATTAGGTCATAGACGGTCATATTTGGCACCTCTATGGCTGCTTGAAATTCGCGGTTTCACCGCTCGTAATCATTGTGGAAAACGTACCTTCTTGATCTGTAATGATCTTCACCTCGTTCTGAGTTCCCACAGGAGGAGCGTCGACACTGAGGTAGAGGATTACAAATCCACTGGGTGGTATTGCAGAGCTATTTGTAGCGTAGTTTGCTAGGTTGTAGTGATTTCGTACAGGAAAAATCATTTCCAATGTGTCAATGGTTTTTGAACTTCCATCAACGGTCATCATGTATTTTCCATGTGTGGTTGGGACGCCCACCACCCCTTCGGCAAGCTGCTGTCCATCGAAGAAAACGCCCTTTATGGTAATCTGGCCATCTCCAACGTTTCTGAGAGCAATTAAAGCCATGCCCCATGAGTTGAAGTTGTACCCTTCGAAGACCATTCCCGCCTTTTTCGTCGGACCTTCTGCAGTCCGTCCTAACGAAAAGATTCCTATGGATGCCACTGTGAGACTCGTAGTAGCTATCAGCACAGCCAATAGGCTAGGTATCAGATACTTACTCATGCGCCAACCTCTCTAACTTTTTCGTAAACTGTATGAAGAGGAATACTTCTGCCACCACAACAACCACTAGGAAAGGCACCTTCAACATGAGAGGGAGTTGCAAGAAATCTAGCGTGAGAGAGTCTAATACGCCTAGACCAACTAACATGCCCGTGAATAGCAGAGTCTTTGCTGGGGAAAAGGGTGTATACAGCGGCACGGTTGCTAATCTCTTTGCCCCATTAAGTCCGCCGAATTTTCGTATGTCTACAAGCTGTTTCGCGACAAAGAGATATGTTGCCCAAACGCCTCCAACCACCAGCCCCACGATAGTTACTATTAGGAGGCTGATAGACCATGGAGAGCCAACCAACCTAATATCGGGGGACATGTTCTGTCCCAATACGAAGGGAAATTCGTCGCCACGCTCCGCCATTCCTCTAGCTTGATATATGACTGAACCAGCAGTAGTGCTTGGCTCGTACTTCGCTGCGCCGGCGTAAACAACCGTGAACTGAAGCTGTCCTGGTCCGCCGGGATTGTATGTGATGGATGCTTTCCCTGTTGCATCAGTTGTTGAAGATCCGATCTTCATAGCACCAAATGTCGTATTCACATAGAACTGTATGACGGCACCAACAACCGGCTCTTCTCTGGCGTCAATTAGGGTTGCAGCTACAGAGACACCTTTTTCTTCGCCCACTGTCTGCTCTAGCGAGACTGTCATTCTTGTGGGTAGAGCTGTGCCAGCAGCAAAAGTCACAGAAAGTGTGCCTGTTTGAAGGTTCGTATGACCATTGCAGATGAGAATGCAATGAATGAGGAAGTCTCCGCTTTGTCCTGCGACGAACTCGACTGTCTGCTCAGGATTTGCACGGTTGATCTTCTCAGTGGTTATACCGTAACCTTCTATCATGATTTGATGTGGATTATCATAGCCAAGATCTGTGTCAGCGTAAACGAACCTAATGTGGACAATATCTCCTTCGTTAACGACGATCTTGAAGGAATCTGCGCTTCCATTGAAACCGGTTCTGCCAATGTAAACTACAAACTCTCTGGTTTCAGGAGCGACGGAGGCAGATAAGACCGTCAGCGTGCCTTGAGCGGTAGCCGCGGGACTCGAATAAGCGTAGCTTGGAACAACGGTTGACAAGAAGAATATCGCAATGAGTGCGCATAGCGAAGCGAGTAGTTTGCCTCTATACACGATCGCTCTCCTCCCCCGATAATGGAACGGAATGAGTGTTGGCAGCCATTGTGAAAGTTGAGGGTAGTGGTATGCCGCCTTCAGTTGCCATTCTTTCGCCGACGGTCTCCCAGACTGATACGATCGGAAGGAATCTTGAGAAGATCGTTATCAGAAGGATGAATCCGGCTACCGAAGCAGCTGTTATGGACCATTCCACCCATGTTGGCTGATACTGTCCCCACTCGTAGGGGAGCATTGGACGTGAGAGCGTTGGGATTATGATGATGAAACGTTTCAACCACATTCCTATGTTCACTAGAATCGCAGCTACTGTGACACCCGCAGGAGTCCGTGTCCTAGGTAACGCTATCATGAAAGCGGGAATCACTAATCCTCCTATCGCAAAGACCCAGAACTCGGGTGCGTACTGACCCCAGAATAACGCACCAAGGAGTTCGAGATCAGCTGCTTCAGCGCCATAAGAGGCGGTAAGATACTCGCTTATTGTGAAGTAGATGTAGGAAGCATCAAGTGCTAACAGCATGAGGCCTAGATGCTTGAAATGCAGAGCCGTTATGTACCGCTCAAGATGATACACTCGCCTAAAAACGAACATGGCAATAATGATGGTTGCAATCCCGGAGAAGATTGCACCTACAACGAAGTATGGGCCGAAGATCGAGCTGTGCCAGCCAACCCTAAGTGTCATACCGAATATCCAAGACACGACTGTGTGAACAGATACAGCGACTGGAATTATGATAACAGACATTATTTTGATAGCTCGTTCGAGACGCTTCCTTTGCTCCTCTGAGCCATTCCAACCCAAGGATAGAAGCTTGTAGACTCGTCCTCGCCATCCCTTCCAGGTTAACCTATCCCTCAAGTCGGCTATATCGGGAATCAGAGGCAGGTAGAGATAGATTATTGCGCCCGTTAGGTAAGTAGCTATCGATATGAAGTCCCATATGATAGGCGATTGGATCCTACCGTACAACACTAGGTTAAGCATCCTATCTGGTCTCCCTAGGTCGATAAGCGGCATCAGTGCCCCTACCATTAGGGCGAATACAGTGATCGACTCAGCCATGCGAGTGATGGGTCTTCGCCATTCGGCTCCAGTCACTCTTAGAATAGCTGAGATGAGAGTTCCTGCATGGCTTATTCCTATGAAGAAGACTAGGTTTGTGATATAGAGTCCCCACAGCACGATATGCCTCATACCCGTGACTACCAACCCCTCCGAGAGCTGTGTGTAGTAGGCGTACCCGCCCCACACGATTACTGCCATAAGACTGAAGACGAAGGTATAGTAGGCTCTGCCGCGTCGGATTATTGGTCGAATCAGGGTCTCTCCAGTCGATTCGTAGGCTCTCTTCTCCATCTCTCGTCACCTTCCAGTCGGCGGAAGATAGTAGACTCTTGGCTTCGTTCCGAGTTCCTCCTTGAGCCTGTATCCGCCTCGTCTGGATAGTAGCTCGGATAATCGAACAACTTCAGAACCGTTCGTGACTACGTCTTCAAACGCATCTCCGAAGTAGATTGCCTTCATTCCAGCTTTGTTGCATGCTTCAACACATGCGGGTAGTCTACCCTTCTCAACTCTGTGCGCACAAAACATGCACTTCTCAACAGTTCCTCTTCTGTGAGGAACAGGGTATCTTGGATCGTATTCGATAAGCTGCTCTTGAGCCGAGTGCGGTGGTTCTCCCCAATTGAAGAACCTCCGCTCATAGGGGCACGCCGCCATGCAGAATCTACATCCTATGCACCTTGTATTATCAATCAGAACAATGCCATCTTCAGAGTAGAATGTTGCCCCGACAGGACAAACTTTGACGCAAGGTGCATTCTGACAGTTCATACATGGAGTTGGTAGATGAGCTCCAGCTTCTTGATGCTGATGTGCAGCCCCCTCTTCGTGGTTTAACTCGAATACCTTGATCCATTCTTGAAAGCCTTGAAAGCTGGGTTCAGCACCGAAGGTAGGGGGCACAAGATTCTCATTGATGCACGCTTCAGTGCATTTCTTGCAACCATCACATCTCTCCAAATCGATTACCATCACCCACTTTCTCGGCTTCCCGCCGTTGGAAGGAGCTACCGCCTTCGTGAATAACGTGAAATCTCTACCAGCGAGACCAAAGAAGGCCGCTATGGCGGCGGTCGCACCGCCTACCGCTTTTACGAAGCTCCTGCGGGAAGCCCTCATTCACTTCACCAAAAAGGTGGAGGGTAGCCCTCTCACTCGAGGACTACTAGGTATCCCGTTATTGTGGCGTGGTCGGGGGCGCAGGCTTCATTAGCTGGATTAAAGGGAATACCGCAGTAGAACTGGTACACTCCGGATGAGGTTGCGACGCACTGCACCGTCTTACTTTCATGCTCGTTTAGGGGTCCTGTATCAACGCTACAGCCCTGCATGACGAGAGAGTGTCGATGATGGTCCATGTTGGTTACCTGGAAGACTACGGTGTCCCCCTTGTGTACGACTAGCACCGGGGGCTCGAATCTGTGATATTCTCCAGTTACAACATCTTTGCCGTCTACTTCAGAGATTACTTCGCCATCAGCTATGTTGATCTTGAAAGTCTGTGTCTTTGGAGTAACTTGGCTAGTCGGGGCACTCAGAGTGAAGGTCTGTGCCAGTGCAACAGCTGCGATAATTATCGCCACCGCCGACAGCGCAAGAGGAAGTCTACTGATGGTGGCGCTCACATTTTCACCAGAATCTTACCACAATCCGACCCTACTCTTAAATCGAGTAGACGATTCCCAAAGTTGGTTCCCAGATTTGATAATTTCAAAAGAAGAAATCAACCTGGCTCGAGATCCGTTACAGAGTAGGCGACCCATACCTACGTTGAAGACGTTCCTTAGGAGCCAAAGCTTGTACGCACTGCCATCTTCTCCAATCTCCTATCTTATGGCTAATGGTAGTAGTCGCAGAACGGCAAGAATCAGCGGGATTTTTATAATTATTCGAAATTTTGAAAGATTTATTTCTACGGTAAGACCATGCATCTAGATGTGAAGGTCCTCAACCAAACCGAGATTTCGCTAATTGGGCTTCTCGCCAAAGGGAGGCCTCTGACGCGTGAGGAAATCGCTAAGTCCCTAAATTCTTCCGCTGCGACGATTTACCATGCGCTATCTAGATTGATGGCGTGGGGCTACGTCTCCGCAACTAAGCCTAAAGGTCATGTACCTGGCAGGCCTAAATTGGTTTACTCCACAGCACGCCCAGTTTCGGACATTGCACTCGCGTACCTCGAAAGCCTAGGAGCGGGAGACCTCCTGCTTGCCACGGAAATACTCGGGGGACCTTCAATAGTAGATGTAAGAGGCTTACCTGAGGAGTACGTCATTAAGATGCTGTCCGAGAGGCTTAATTACGAAGGACCATTCAGCGTCCTAGCAGACAATTCCCAGGTGATGAAAAGAATCACAGCCTTATGCAAGAGGAGAAGCGCGACCGCCACAATTCCAAAACAGGTTTCTGAAAAGCTGTGGCTTGCGACTGTTCGGTAGACGCTATGGCTAGTATCTTGCTATTTCTGGGGACGGTATGTTAGGGCTTCCAGCATACCTCTATACCTCCGAACACTGTACAGAATTATTGCGAACAAGGACACTAATATGACATGATTGAACAGACTAACCGTTATGTCGAGTAGCTCCATATCCCACAGCTCCGAGAGCTCCTCTATCAAATGTAGGATGGATGTCGAAAAGAATGCATACCCTGCTATCAGAATTGGGGCAAAAACCCTCGTGTCCATCTTACTGGTCCTTAGAACACGCCTTACCCTAAGTGAAGATATCAATAGGGCCGTCGCCACGAGCATCCAGACAACACCGACAATCAAATGTAGAGCAATTAACTGAACTCTGTCAACCATTAGATTCGCGTAAACTGCTCGCAACATACTCTTAAACCGCGCATACAATTCCCATAGATGATTCTCACCTGTGGGAATGAAAGTTCACAATAACAATTACTTATTCTTCAAAACCGTGTTGCGAGTCGCTAAGAAGATATCCTTGCTATTTACGAACGGTGTAAAGGAACGTCGCCAATGCGATAAGAAGCAGGATCTCCGACACCGTATGGGATACGAAGTCTAGAGAGATTCCGGATATCACTTCCAACAGCATGGCGACCGCGAAGATGACGAGCCCCAGGTTGAAGCGTGACCTTACAGACTTGTAGATTTGCGCAAGCTGGAAGATTATCAAACCCACTGTTACTACCTGTGCTAAGTGGATTGCGAGATGTATGGTTTCAGATTCAGCTACCGTCCGGTTCGCCTCCCCGAGAACTGGCCGATCGCAACCTAACATCCTCCTCGAAGGTATCCAATATCTTCTGAAAGTCTTCCCATTGTGACTCCATTTCGGATGAAAGGAAGTAGTTCACACTGTACTTTTCTCCAACTGTTGTGAGCACTCTATTACTGACCAACAAATCCAAGTGCTGGCGAGTAGTCTTGTAATCTGCACCCAGATAGTTTGCGAGTTGATGTGCGTTCATCGGCCTCTCCTTCAAAACTAAGATCATCCTCGCCCTTGTACCTCCACCCCTGGTACCCGCTATCAGCCACCAGAGGGTTTGTGTGAAAGCCTTCGACATCTCGACCTCTGCTTCCAATGATTTTCTCCCCAACTTGCTGCGTAGTGGGTTGACATTTAGTTGTCGTGGACTTCATGCCCCACTATAAATCGAGCATACGATTACCAGCTATGAGAATCGCAATGTAAAGTAGCTGCGCCGCAAGTCGAATGTTAGCCTTATCGAAGGACTGTTGCCACTTTAGTGAGCATAGAAAGCTGCGAGGGTTAGCCCCGTGCTCCGTAGATCGAGAAAATAATCGACGAGAAACCTAGGGCCATCATAAGAGAGTCGAAAGTGTATACGTTAACAAGACTAACGTTGAAGAATTCAAACAGGACTCCTGCGCTCAGGGCTCCAAGCGTGATCAACAGGAATCCCAAGAAGACGAAGAACATAGACCTGCCTCCATTGCGTCGATGGCCTTTCAGGCTGAGGTATGCTATGATTGCGCCAAGAACTACGACAGCGACGCGCGTTAACACTAGAAGTTCGTGAGCCACGCTCTTCTACTCCTCTTTCATCAAACCACCTAAGATTGGCTTGATTGATTTAAACAGAGGACACGATTCCCACAAATGATTTTCACATTTGGGAGGTGAGCGTTGCCGAAGAGTTGTTCGAGCTACCGAATAGGCCGAGGTTCTAACGCGAATTCGATTTCCTAGAGGCCGCGAGGTTCATCACCAGCGCCATGATTTCGTGCTGCTTCTTCTCTTCATACCCTAGTTCAACAAAGGCTATTCTAGCATCTTGCGTCAAACCACTATCGCGAGACATCCTTTCGTAGAATCTCTCGGCTTCCCGCTGTAGCTCGATATGCTCTTCAATAATGTTGATAACGTTCTCGTCAAAACGATGATAGGTATTGAAGCGTTCCTCACCATGGTAAAGGTTTCTCAACAAATCCGCGTGCCTTCTTGAAGTAGAGGCCATTCCTAACAACAATTGCCTCGCCGCCTCGTCCGCCAGCTGGCTCGCGATCACTTCGAAGAACCTTGAAGAACGCTCTTCTATAGCTATACATTTTCTCACCATGTTATAGTCCAGCAAATTTACCGCCCAAGTATCCACGGTCCGTCACCTGCTTCTCTTAAATCGAGAAGACGATTCTCAAATTTGATATTCAGACGCGAGCGAGAACTATAGAATTGCTCTTCATGCGACCCTGACCGCGTAAAGTATGGTTAGGAAGCCTAAGACGTTTATCGTAGATTCGACAGCGTGAATCAGAGTGATGTCAAAATGGAAGAACTCGAATAGTACCCCTTCTACGAAAGCTCCGATAGTAACTAGCGTCAACCCCAAGGCTAGAAACATCATGGATCTGCTATTACTCCTTCGGTATCCTTTGTATGCTAAGATCACTATCGCAGCACCCAGAATAAGTGAAAGAAGCCTAGTCACTATGACTAGTATCAGAAGCCCATCTGGCATCTAGCTGGTCCCCCTCATGTAGCTCCACATCCTCATGAATTTAGATATGACATCTTCATTAGGAGTCAATTCTATTTCGACTGTGCCTAGGCCGAATCTTATACCGACGTTCTTCACTGTGCTCCTGTACAAGTCATACCTCTTCCCATCATCCGTCACCACAGAGCGCTCCACAGTGATCAGCCCCGCTTCTATCATTTCGTGAACACGCCTGTAGGCACTGCTCATAGGGATGTTTTGCTCTCTACTCAGCTCGACAACCGACCTACCCTGTTGGATAGAGGCGTTCAGCATCTTACGTGAATATTCGTCAGCCAACGCCTTAAGCACCTTATCTTTAGCTTTCTCATCAGTGATGAGCATAGTAAAGCGCTCTCAAGTTCTGAGAACGTTCAGCCAATGCTTTTTCATCATTTAAGAGTGACGTTCCTTCCTATTCTCAGATCTGGAAATCACAATCTAGAATCGTCTCCGCCCTTTAATAACATGACGAATCTCTCAATTACCGGAGGCATATGTCGAAGATGTCGACTTCGCCCGAAGTCTGGGCAAAGCGGTTCGGCACCGTCGCTCTAGGCAACGCAGTAATTGGCATTCTGTGGCTTATCTTTCCAATCTTCATAGACACACGAATCGCACGCACCGTTGCAGGAGGCTCAGTAGGGACGTGGGGTTACCTAGGCTTCTTATTGTTCGGGCTCATAGGTTTCGCAGGCTTTACGGGCTTCGCATTCCTATACTACATAATACCGAAATTGACTGGTGGAACAGTCAACAACCTTCTATCATGGCTTCATTTAGTACTGATGGAGGTAGGAACGTTAGGGGCTACCGCTCTTCTAGGTCTCGCTGGCTACATAGGAGGCACCACACTCCTTGAGGAGACGGCCAAGGGCACAGCCGCGAAAGATATTCCAAGAATCGTTCATAGCAAAATAGCCTTCGTAGTAGAGCCCATACCAACAGTAGCCATATTCGCAGGAATAGCTGCCCTAGGTACATTGCTAGGAGTGATCACCCTGTTTTCAGCCTACAGGAAAAAGCAAGTCTAGAACAGTAAGAATACGCCTCGATCGATTCGCTGTCTTTTTTCATTTTTCATTCTCAAACTTGGAAATCAAGTCTGAGAATCGTCTCCGGGGTTTAAGAAGAAACGCAGAAGAGAACCCGAAGACATCACCATGTTAAAGGAAATTTCTGTACGAAATGACCTTATCCAGCATTCTAGCTCAAGAACCTTAGCCAAGTACTCTGCTACTGTCTTAGTGGCACTAGCAGGACTGGCTCACCTGTACCTCATCGGGGAGCATAGTGAAGTTCCAATCTTTGCAGCCTTCTTCGCTCTAACTGGCCTACTGCAGGTCGGAGTAGCAATCTTGATTCTTTTCAGAGGGTCCCGTAAACTATACTACATAGCCATACTCGGCACAATAGGTGTAATCGGTCTATATGCGGCGACGAGACTAGTTCCACCGCCCTTCTCACATCACCCTGAGCCAGAAGCAGTCGACTTATCTGGAATACTGGTCAAGTCACTCGAGGGCTCTTTCATAGGTGCATTAGCCTATCTAGTCAGATCGGAGAGACCTCCTTCAAACCGTCTCAAGCGCGCTTCTTACTCAGCCCAACCGAATCCAAACATCAAAGGCATGTACGTGTTTATTGTTATCGCACTCCTCATCATGACATTCATTGGCGGAGTCCTCGCAGCGCCAAGCATCCAAAAGCTGCCGGTAGGCCCAACAATTACACCCGCTGTCACCGCGCAGAATGTTAGAGAGTTTACCCTCATTGTCGAGCCAAAGCAGATTACGGTAGGTGACAAAAGTTGGGAGGTCTGGACATACAACGGGACTGTTCCAGGCCCAACTTTGAAGGGGAAGGTCGGAGAAATCCTCAGAATAACCCTCATCAACAAGCATAACCTCACCCACAGCATTCACACGCACCTCAGAGGCTACAAGTTCGAAATGGACGGCTCTCAAGCCAATGTTATCGCAGGTAAAGGGGCTGGCTCCATGGTTCCCCCCAATGGACAGTATGTATACGAGTACCCCCTAACTACAGCTGGGATCTTCTACTATCACTGCCACTCGTCAGATAAAGTACCCATCGCCATGCACATTCGAATGGGCCTCTACGGAGCAATAATCGTCGATGAACCCGACCGTCCTCCTGCCAAAGAATTTGTCCTCTTCTATTCTGAGGGGCAACCAGGGTCAGCCGCACCGTTGGTAATCAACAACCGTGGAATACCTGGTGGCGAGCCCACGCTGCTACAGATTTTCAAAGAGAAGGGATTCGCTGGCGTTGCTGAGCAACTCAATGTCACCGTGACGGCCTTCAAGGTCAGCAAAGATGACGTTGTAAGATTTCATGTAATCAACATTGGTGACTTGTACCATTCGCATCACCACCACGGGTTCGAGCACCGGTCCATCAGGACGCTTA
>JAHFOH010000136.1 GCA_023266955.1 Nitrososphaerota archaeon | reverse complement strand
CGATCATACTCCGCTAAGGAGAATACCCAAGCCCGAAGATATCGTACCGATCGTTCTGTTCTTGGCATCAGACGATTCAATGCATATGACGGGAAACTTTGTTGTCTGTGACGGTGGGTTCAGCATGCCAGCAGCATAGCGCTTCGCAATCATGTTTTGCTTGCACCTAAGATACGGCAGGTGCAGAGTTCTGTCTGAGGGTTTTAAGCCCGCGCACCGTATGCTCTGGTGGCCTCAACCTTGCCAGTGCTTGGGTCAACCTTCAGTCCTAGGGCTTCTAGAGCCTCCACCCCTAGGAGAGGTTCCTCACACTCCCTTATCACGGCAATCGCTCCTCCTCTCCTGTCTTCAAGCTCCACAATGAGACCAGTCCATTCTAGCTCTTCTCGCGCTCCATCGGCGAAAGATGTGGGTATCCGTCCTGGTAGCTTGATAGCGCCTAACTGACTGGCTAGCTTCGGCGATATCATTAGGTATGTAGAACCTGTATCAACCAGCATCTTGAGCCTCCTTCCTTGCTTCGGACCCCGAAGCCTTGCTTCAACGTAGACGTGACCCAAACGAGATCGTCTACAGTCCAATGAACAGACTGGTATTAAAATTAGAACAGATGGTCCAGTCATGCACTTTTTCCCATCGCTAATTGCGTGCTATATCATTCGAACCGCTTGTCCCGCACCTACTTCCGCGGTAATCCAGGCTCATGACCGTTGCACTAAAATAGTTGATTACCGGGCTCAGATGCGCATATGCCTAACACAATTGTTCACTTCGAAATCCCCGCTGACGATGCCGAAAGACTAAGCAGGTTCTACAGCGATGCCTTCGGCTGGAAGTTCGAGAAGGCCAAAATGCCGGGTCCAGAATATTGGCTCATAAGCACAGGACGTACGGGAAAGAGTGTTGGGGGCGGCATGTACAAGAAGGCAGACATGCCAGCTGCGAGGCCGGTTAACTATGTTGGTGTCGATAATATCGACTCTGCAATAGAGAGATTCAAACAGGCCGGTGGCACTGTCGTCGTCGGGAAGCAGGAGGTACCTGGGACAGGTTGGTCCCTCATAGGGACAGACCCGGAAGGGAATCCAATAGCTCTATGGCAGGCTATGAAGCCTGCTAGGCGTGCACCCCGATCGCAGCGAAGTCGCAAAGCCAAACGCCGTCGATAGATTACGGAAATCACTCCTTCCCTCTTTTTATTGAATAGTACGGGACATCAAGAGAGCCAGCTACCGAACCTACTCTGCCTAAGGTTCGATCACACCTATCGTTATGGCCTCTAAGCCTCTAACCCTTAATTCTCTGAGAAATACATTAATGCCGATGGAGTCTCCTGCCACATGTCCTAGAACAATTAGGTTCCCTCGAGAGTTCTCACGCAACTTGCGAAGCTCTTCATAATCGATGTGCAGGTAGATGATGCTGTCAACACCGTGATCAAAATACGCTCTAGCAACTGGATAACCACCATTAGTACCTGCAGCAAATACCAACGCAATATTCCCCGCCTGATTCTCCTCGCTTCCCATTCTTAGCGCAACTCGAGTGCTAGCTTTACGAAATTCGGGTAGGGCTGCGAAGGCTTGGATTACATCTTTCACTGTTCGTATCTTAGCCTTCTGTAGGGTGTCGAGTAGAACCTGCCTCCCGATCTGGTCTAGGGGGAGGTGTATATTCATTAGTGGCATTCCCATGGCACGAGCTGCAGAAACAACATGAAGGTAATTCGCCGGATGACCCCTGACCTCTATCCTCTCGACCAACTGCTTGACAGCTTCCTCAGCCACTGGCTTCGGAACCCCATGTTCAAGAAGAAAATCGAGGTGTCTCCAAAGGACTTTTGGGAAATTGATGGACGCGTCTCCTAGAGGATGATGGGCGATAACGAGATCGCAACCTAGACTCTTGGCAAGAAGTAATTCCGAGTTTGTAACGTCAAGGCTGAATAAGACTTTTCGAAGGTTTTTGCCGGAAACATGAATGCCGCTGTCAGCTGGTATCTCCTTCATTCCAGCCTTTGAGAGAGCAACATGCATGATTTCCTCCGTGTTCATTGAAGACACGCTCAGCTTAGCTGATTAAAAACCGCTTTCCCTGCGAACTACCGAAGGATAGGCCCCTATTGCCCCCGACAAAATGTTAGAAAAAAAATAAAAAATAAATTATTTTTTTTCTGTAACAACAGTACACATACTGAGTGTTCATCTCCTCTTGGCACTCTTAATAACGCCGTGCAATCTCCAACTTCTACCGAAAATGCCTCTGGGAGAAAAAATGTGGGAGTATAAGAGTAGGGAGACGAGTGTAACAAAGTCCACTGGGCCTGAAGGCGTAACTGAGGAATCCAACTATGAGGGAGAGTTGAAAGGATTCGGTCGGTTTCCTAGTGGAAAGTTTGTGGGAACGGGAACGTCATTACATCGACCTGCTGGTGTCACTACAGGGAGTGACCAGGGTGTACTTACCACTACGGACGGAGAGACCGTTGCCTCCAAGGATTTTGGAATCGGCAAGGACGAGGCAGGCAAGCATAGAGCGGCTGGGGTCATTTTCTTCATGACCACGTCTCAAAAATACTCGTGGTTGAACGGCGCCATAATGTTCTGGGAGGGCGAGTCCGGTCCTGACTTGACGTACTCAGGCACAGGCTACGAGTGGAAATAATGGCTATTCAGGCTGTGGGCGTCATCGATGCTAGTATGACACTAATCCCAAGACTTTTCGTTGCCAACAAGGAAATTTACACTCCTCCAGGCTAAACTACTGTTTCGGGCCGGGAAAAATTAACCCTTTAGAGTGCCGGTCCCACCGGGCCCGCTCAGCATACAGGTTCTCTCGTAGAACTACCTATATGTCGAAGCGTTGAGCCTTTGAGGAGCGCTAGGACCATCATCATAGGTCGACAAGGAGCAGCGTAATCAGGTAATTAAGATTACGCGGTGGGTGAAACTGAGCAAGATAGAACATGGGCGTTGGGTAATCGGGTGGTCGTGATTGTGTGCCGTTTTTGAGCCCAAAGTAACGTAACGGCTACACGAGTTCTTATGACGCCGGGTGTTTCTGTGGTCAGTAAATGAGCCTGCAAGAAATAGTCCTCCTCATCCATAACGGGGAGTACGGAAGAGCGATATCTTCCCTGGAACGCGAGGCTTCCAACGAGAGCAGGTCTCCGCTAGAGAGAGCCGAGTATTGCAAGTGGCTGGCTGAATGCCATCAAAGGCTTGACGACCATAAGACGAGCGGCGACTGGTATCTTGAAGCTGTCAAGAGGATACTTTCACAGCAGATCGACCAGAAATCGAAGGCCAAGCAGGCCCTGCCGCTATGCGAGAGAGCGCTGGAGTGCTACAAGCAAGACGGAGACTCCGCCGATGTTCTCGTAGCTGCGAGGCTCAAGCAGCATCTCCTTGGACTCTCCAAATAGTTCAAAGAGGCGCGCTAGGCACTATCGACTTTTCGAACTCATTTGGGGGCGGACCCCACGGGCTTACCTCACTATAGGGATATAGCTACGCATTCAGACTTTAAACTGCTCTTGGTGTGAGAACCTAAGATTCTCTTAGTGCAAAACCGGTTTCAATGCCTATGAATGGCAGAGGCCAGATGTTATTCATATAGAGGAAATAATCGTCCGGCACGTTGACAAGCGTAAAGGACTTGTCGGAACTAAAGAGAGATCTATCGTACTTCGATCTCACCAATATAGTCGTCGGTGCAATTGTAGGTAGCGACATCTACATAGCCTCGGCAATAACAGCGGGTTTGATCGGCCCCTGTCGCCCTCGGTGTTTCCAAACATGTAACAAAACAAACTATACATTGTTGAATCCTAAAAATCACCAAGAGGTACATCAGACGGTGAAGATTAGTTTTGAGATGTCCTCACTGGCTACCGAATAGCGATAAATAATGCATGCAAGATTCAGGATTCATCATGAGGGCTGAGGAGGCTAAGCGAGCCCTTTCTGAGGCAGCCCTGAAGAGAGTCGACACTGACTTTCTGATCAAGCTCGCCATGGAACTCGTCAACATAGAGAGTCCGACAGGCAAAGAAAAGGAAGTTGCCGAATTCTATCGGAGTCAACTCTCAGAGCTTGGTCTGAAAACAACGCGGCAAGAAGTGGAAACGGATCGTTACAACGTGTTGGCAATTCTGAAAGGCTCAGGAGAAGGACCGACTCTAATGTTCAACGGTCATCTCGATACTTCCTTCTCACCTAGAGAAGACCCTAAGATACTCAGAGCCATATCGCCAGTCTATCGAACTGAGCCTCCTTG
>JAHFOH010000135.1 GCA_023266955.1 Nitrososphaerota archaeon | reverse complement strand
CTCGCGCGGAGGATTCCTGATGCGCTCTTCTTCCGCGTATGCTCGAAAGTCTTCGGGCACTTTAATCTCTTGTATTACGTGCTGAAGAATGATTTTAGCCCCATATTTTTTCGCCAGATCTACTGCGAAATCCGCAGCCTTATCTGAGTATTTAGAACCGTCTATAGGCACGAGAATTTTCTTTAGCAACTTCGATCACAAGATAGTTCGCCTCGGAAGTTTATAAGAATAGGTCTACGCCGACGCGAAGCCGGTCTCACAAACTAGCTAGGCAGTAGCTCCCTAAGGATTCCTTGCAAGCGACCTTCGGCTACGACTAGGCCTCAAGCACCCGCTTCTGGGCCAACACCTTCTCTACATCCTTCTTGGCGGCACAGCTTCCGAAGATTACGAGGGCTTGGTCCAGCATCTCCATCCCCCGGTCCCGGTCTCCAGCAGCGTCTCGCTTCAAGTGCATCTTTCCCCATTCCGCTAAGACACGAGCCTCGCCGTAGGGGAAGCCGTACAATCGCTCCACTTCGCGGGCTTTCCCAAAGGCTTTCTCTGCCTCAGGCCAATTCTCCTCGGCGGTGGCTAGGATACCCTCGGCCATATAGATGCCCGCCGCTAAGCCGCGCCAGGGTTGCGGGCGAGCCAACAGCTCCTGCGCCTTTTCGAGGTAATGCTGCGCCTCGTCCAACCGTCCGATTCTCACGTGCAACTCGCACAGAAGAGGGAGGAGGTTCAATTGCTGCAGCACACTTCCCTTCTCATCAGCTAGGGCGTAGGCTCTGCTAAGCACTGCTTCCCCCCTAGTGGTATCGCCGCTACCGAGAAGAAATCGACTGTAATACGTAGAGGCCTCTACAAAGTTTGCATTTATCTTGCTATTTTCGCACGCTTCTAAGGCGTCGACCAAGAGGCGACTCGCCTGCTCTTCGTCGCCAAGAAGGGCATGCGCGGCTCCTGTAAAATAGTCCCACCAGGGGTGAAGATAGGGGTGTAGAGAAGCGAACTCCTCTCCGTGTCGGAGGGCTTCTGCGGCTTCTTGGGATTTTCCGCTCAAGACTGCGAATAACGCGTTGAGGCCCCAGAATGCTCGGTCGTAGCGCTCTAGGCGGGAGCGTTGGCGGTACTCCGAGTAATACTGTAGCCACCGCTGCATCCAAGCCCGGTCGTTACTCCAGGGTACAACCGCAATGGGCCATATAGCATTCCGAGCCTTCATCCAGGGATCCTTGCCTTGGAGAGCTACTTCCCAGCTCCGCTCAGCGTATTCTCGGGCTTGAGTCAGCTCACCTTGGTAGAATAGGACCGCGCTAACATCAGCGCAAGCCTTAGCCACTTGATCAGGGTCGTTTAGCCGTTCAGCAATTTCCAAGGAGTGCTTCGCGTAATGGAGCGCCTGTTCGTGATTCACTGATCCAAAGATTTGGCCAAATGCAAACCAGCTCAAGGAAGCCGCCTTTTCCGCACTGTCAGGCTCCCCTTCGAGCAGCTTGACTGCTTCTGCGAAGTGATACACGCCCTTTTCCTTGTTCGATCCGCCTGCCAACCCCGAGAACCACCCCGAGCCTATCAGGCAGTGCATACGAGCTGCCAACCTTTTCTCTCGAAGCTTCGTGTAAAGGTTCAGAGCGGCGTGCGTATGACGGAGCCCTTGGCGGCCGAGCAGCGACTCCAATTCCGCAAGCCGGTTGAGTACTTCGGCTTGACGCGACGAGTCCTCCGGCAGCTCGCCTAGGAGTTCTAGGGCCAGCTCATAGTGATAGCTGGCGCGCTCCCATGTGGAGAGAACGTAGGCGCGATCGCCGGCCTTCAGCGCATATTCCAGTGCCTTGGGAAGGTCGTTCCCCTCCAGGAAGTGGTGCGCGAGCGCCTCGTAGTGCTCCTCTAGGCGGCGGGCATGAACCTTCTCGATCGCTTGCGCCACCTTAAGGTGGAAGCGTCTTCGACGTGCTGGGCCGATCCCCTCGTATAGCACGTCACGGGTCTGATGGTCCGCAAAGGCGTACACCTCTTGGCCTAGGGCGGGGTGGGCCGTGAGCACCCGCTTCTCGAAGGCCTTATCCACCGCTTCCAGCAGCTTGTCTTCTTCCAGTTCCGTGATTTCTTTCAGCAGGGGCAGACTGAACTCCGGCCCCGCTACAGCAGCCCAGGCAAGAACGGTTCGAGCCTCCTCGGCTAGCTGCTCCAACCGCTCTCCAACTACCGCTTTCACTGAACGCGGTAGCTGCACGAGCGCAGGTTTCTGCACGTCCCACCCCCTGTCACCAAGAGTGATGACTCCGCTGTCAATGAGGTAGCGCGCCAGCTCCTCCACAAAGAAGGGATTCCCCTCGGTTTTCTGATACACTAATTCTGCCAGCTTCGCTGAAGCCGACTCGCCCAGCGTTTGGGCCAGCATCTTCGCCACTTCTCCTTCGTCCAGACGCTTCAGTGGCAGGGAATGGAACAGTCGTTCTCGGTTCATCGCGAGCAGTGTTTTGGCAAGGGTAGGCTTCTCCTCCAACTCGACATCTCGATAGGCGCCTACCACAAGGATGCGCTCCGCCGCGACGCTACGCGCCAAGTGGTGCAGCGTATCCAATGCAAGTGCCCATTGAAGGTCGTCGAGGAAAAGCACCAACGGTTGCTGTCGCGCAAGACCGAAGAAGAAGCCGGCCACTGCCTCCAGACGTCGAGCACGCTCCTCTTCAGGGCCCAATTCGGGCACCGCAGGCGCTCGTCCCAACCGCTCCGCCAACTCGGGCACCAGTTTGACGAGCTCCCACCCGAATGGCAAAAGCGTCTTATCCAGAAAGGCGGGCGGGGCGATTCGCAAGAAGGCACGGATGGCTTCCACCCAAGGTTGGGAGGGGATGCTCGCTTCCTTGGTGTAATGTCCCTCCAACCAGAGAAAACTGCGCCCTCTGGCGTAACCTCGCACCTCTAACGCCAATCTGGTCTTGCCGACACCCGCCTCACCCGTAAGAAGGACCAAGCTTCCCTCTCCACGGAGCGCAGCATCGATTCGCTGGCGAAGGAAGGTTACCTCCCGTTCGCGCCCGACCAGTGGTTGAACAGCCTGCTGCTCGGGCGTCGGGATCCGCGGAGCTGACGCTAGAGGTGCTTCAAGGGCGCCTGCGGGCGTAGGCACAATATGCAACTCGCGTTCGACCTCCTCGAGGAGCCGGAGAAACTCAGACGACGAGGAAGGCCGTTGTTCCGGATCTTTGCTCAGAAGCCTTAAGATGAGGACTTCGAGTCTCGGAGGGATGTCAGGCGTAAAACGGCGAGGCGCCGGGGGTAGGTCGTTGATATGCGAGAAGAGGACGCGCACCGGGTCATCCCCAAGGAAAGGCACCCGTCCCGTCACCATCTCGTACAGAGTGACGCCAAGCATGTAGAGGTCCGAGCGGGCGTCTGCTTGCCGTCCGAGAGCTACTTCCGGCGGAAGGTATGCCACGCTCCCCACCAGCATGCCCGCCCGCGTGACTCTCGGACCGCCGCGGAGATAGGCTAGCCCGAAGTCCCCCAGCTTGGCATGACCGTCTTTGGTCAGCCAGATGTTCCCCGGCTTCACGTCCCGATGTAGGATGCCATGACTGTGAGCATCCTCTAAGGCTCTCGCCACATCCTTGCTCAATCGGACGGCCGTAGCCGCGTCAAGGCGTTTCTGGGGCGAAGAGGTGATGACATGCTCAAGGTCGCCCCCCTCCATCAGCTCGAGCACCAAGTAGTGCCGACCACTTTCTTGACCCGTATCAAACACCGTGACCACCTGGGGGTGCACCAAACGGGCCGTAGCCTGGACCTCCCGCTGGAATCGCAGCAGTCCCTCGGAATCGAGGACCTCTTCTTTAAGGAGCTTTATGGCCACCTTGCGCCCCAGCACTTCGTCCTGACAGATGAAGACGATGCCCTTGCCGCCCTCCCCCAGCTTCTGAAGGACTTGATAGCGTCCGCCTTGGAATGAAGTGAACGCGAAGGTCATGGCCCACTCCTCAAGGACGCATCGCCTTACCCAAGTAGCCGCGAGCCCTCCGCTGACGGAACGAACATTTCCCACAGGCTCTACCTATGGTCACATACCATCTTGCCTTTCTATTCTGCACCATCTTGCCACTTTCAACTTAAGGGTAACGCTCCTCGATCTTGCGTGATGAAACTCCGCATAGCTTATCAACCGAGCAATTTGCCTGTGCCGTCTATTGGGTAGCAGAGAAAGGGTTCTGTACACTGTTTCTCTGAATCATGCTACTAACGATAGTTCAGTGCAGCTGCTGCCCACGCTCTTCCCGGTTTTTCTCGGACTCTTTCGAATTACTGTGTTTGAGATAGGAATTATTGT
>JAHFOH010000134.1 GCA_023266955.1 Nitrososphaerota archaeon | reverse complement strand
CCACACGGTGAGTCGTCAACAGGGGATCTGTCAAACCAAATGAAACCATAGAGGCTTTTCTAAAATTAGGAAATGTCGCGCCGAGCACAGCTCCTCCAGTTGAGAACGTAACCGTGAAGGAACTATGGTGGCAACCTTCCTTCAATAGAACAGGCGGAGATCAACCCGAGCAGACCATCGCCAAACTATCTCCCGGGGAGACCAAGACCTTAGTCTTTGAACTCAAAGCGGTTGCATCAGCCGCGGACATCATTCAAACGCAAGAAGAAAACGAACTCCAATACTCATTCAAAGTCGGAGAGCATGTGTTTCACCGGAAGGCGCTGGTGAACCAGGCGAGAATCTCTATTGGAGCGAGTAAACCAGCCGTTTGGCTTGAGATATCACCCTCAACCACCTCCCCTGCGGTCGGGGAGAATGCCACCCTGACACTAACCGTCTTCAACAGAGGTGCTGCGACCGCCTTCAACGTCACTGTCATCAAGGATGACAAGAAGATTGCTACGATAGACAAGCTTCTTCCAGATGAGACGAAGGAAATAACGCATCTTGTGACCAGTTCGTCCGTAACCACCACTTCCGACACGCTGCTTTTCGTCCTCGAATGGACTGAAGAAGGGGCCACTCGTTCAGTTATCTCGAACTCGATTCAACTCAACTATCGGTTCGATACTCCTCGCATCCCTACCTTACAGATCGTCAAGAGAGTCCAAATACCGCCAGCTGACTCGAAAATGGTAAACGTCACAGTCATAGTCAGCAATCTAGGACCATGGAGGTTAACTAACCTAAATGTGAAAGACATTCTTCCCAAAGGAATATCATACGTAAATGGTTCATTTACAGCCGTCAACCAGGAACTCACAGCGACCATCGAGGATCTTGGAAAACAGCAAAACCGAACGCTGCGTTACTCAGCCAATCTTACTACTCGCACGGAAAACTTCGTCATATTCCCAGCGGAGGTGTCTGTCAAATGGACCTCGGCAACCCTCAGACGCGTCTCTGAGGGAGCATCCTTCCCAATTGCAGTCGGAATTCAAAAGCAGTATTCGAGAACATTCGGTTTCACCGGAGGTTCAATTCAGGTCAATGTCGACCTTCGCAATCAAGGATCGCTCGGGATATTCGATGTGAATCTGCGTGATCCCTCAGATACCTTCCTAAACATCGTGAAAGGAAATGCTACAGCAACTAAGGATACAATTAATCAAGGAGATAATCTAACCCTTAGGTACGAGGCGAAACTTTCCTCCGTAGGTAATTTCACCGCTTCAAGAGCTACGGCCAGCTTCATTTTCGCAGGCCAAAGTCAGTCCGTTTCGAGCACATCAATCCCCGTCGTAACTTTCGACGTCCCCTCGGCTTCACTTTCTGTGGAGCCACGGGAGCCTGTGGAAAATAGGCCCTTCACGTTAACAATAACGGTTCACAACCCATCGAACCTTACAATTTCAGATTTGGATATCAGCATCAACATCCCAGATCCCATCGAGGGACCCAAAGAAGCGTTGAACATCCGCGGAGAAACACTGCCCGGCAAAGAATCACTCTCCAAAAACGCTTCCTTCAAATCAGGAAGAGCCCTCGACACGTTGATCCAAGCTCCTCTAGTCAGCTTCAAGTTCGACGGTGAAACCTTCTCAGGGAAGTCCTCCGGATTGGTTGTCTCCCTTGCGGACGACCTCACGAATCGATATGGGATACCCATCTCCATTGCCCTAGGAATTGCCCTGCTTGCAGCATTCTATGCAAGACGAATTACGTATCGAGCACCCATCAAAACAACGTAAACACGGCGAGGGCAACAACAAAAGCGACCGCCGTAACCAGGATCCAGCTCACGAGAATCTCAGCTAGAACTCTTCTATTGATAATTCTCACGTCCCTAGCCAAGGCGACACCAACCATTCCCCCCACCACCGCTTGGGTGATAGAAATGGGAACTCTGAATTGAGTGAGGAACCACATCATAGACGCACCTGCAAACATGGCTGTCAACACTCCTACAGGACTAAGTACAATGAGTTCGTCACCGATTACCTTAGAGATACCCCTGCCTAACAGCAGCATCCCCGCTAATGAGGCCAGGCTGAATAAGATGGATTGAATCTCTGCTCCACCCTGATTGAAGGGGGCCAGTACGCTTCTGATCATACCGAGATTGTTTGCCCCCATCGCAAACGCCACGTAGAATGTAATTCCAAGTACTGCCAGACGATTCACCGTATCTAGGGTGATGAGGCTCCACCTAGGGACCACGGTTGACATAATCCGGTAGATCGATACGGTCAATATAGCAGAAAAAGCTGGGACACTAAACCAGCTAAGCAGAATTAGAAGAATTTGGGTCGAAATAAGAGGAATTTTAGCTGCTGAGCTTGCACCGATATAAGCTCCAACCATGATGTTACTTAGACTGACCGGAATCCGGAGTATGCTAAGAAACATAATTAGTATTAATGACAGAGCTAGCACCTCGATGGCCACACTTTGTGTGGTCGACGAAGTGATTCCACCGACTAGGCTTCGCTCCATTTTAGATCCCTCCAGAAGAACTCCGGCGAGAAGGCCAGCGCCAGTGAGGGCTACTGCATTCCTGTAACTGAGGATTCCAGACCCCGCTAGGTTACCTACCAAAACAGGCCCGTTGTTCCACCCAAACACGAACATCAGACCAAGGCTTAGAACTTCTGGATTGAGTAACGCCATGGTTAGCTGTAGCCTTTCGCTACTAGTATCAAGATAACATCAGTGGCATCCTCAGCATTATCCGCGATGTTGTCGACTAGATTGGTGAAGTCACGCAGTTGAATTATCGATAGAAGATCAGTTTTCGACGCCATTGAGGAGATCATAGCCTTTACTGCCTCTTTGTGCGAGTCCGCCACCTCTTCAAAATCCTCAACCACATGCACCTTCGAAAGCACCTCTTTCCTATTGATACCCAAGGCTTTCACTACATCATGTAATGCGATTACGGCCTTCACGCAGCTTTCCACAAACTGAATCATGTGTGAAGAATTGAAGACTATAGCAGCCAGTTCGTCGTCCAACCTCCTTTCCAGCAGGACCTTAGCGGAGTCTTTGGCACTATCTGCAATGCTATCAATCTTCTCCATGAGGTTGAGAATATCCTCCCTTATCCCCCCGAAGAATGCTCCATGAGCTATCTTGGTGTTACCCTCCCGATGAAATTTGTCTGCCTCTGTCTCAAGCCTCGCGATATTCCGATACTCAGAACTGGCATCCTCCCACTTCACCTTTCCTACAAGCCTCACAAATCTTTCGAAAGATTCGACAGTCTTTATCACGAGTTGAAGATGACCATCTACATAATTCAGAACTTCACGCTCTCTTCTACTGAATGAAAATAGGTCACTAAACTTCAATAATGTGATTGACCGTTGGGAAAGAATTGCTGTCGAATTTAACGCTTAGGAAGGGAGAACGACTATCGATCTCTTTTTCCCTCGACGAACTCTTCAAAGGCGTGTTTGGCGTCGTTGTAAGGCATTTGAATAGGAGGATGCTTAAAGCAATAAGCTGAAACGCTCGTAAGGGCTCCGGCTACATGTCTATCCATAGCAATCTTTGTCCCACGAATCGCGTCCACCATAACTCCAGCACTATCGTATGCATCAACAACATGGAGTTTCAGGTCGATGGTTACTGGAACATTCCCGAAGTATCTGCCTTTTAACCAGATGTAGCAGATCTTATCATTAGCGAGAAAAGGAACATAGTCACTTGGTCCTATCCGAGTGGGAACTTCATATGGGGCCATTGCTCTCACAGCACTGGTCTTACTCTCACGCTTGTCAACCAGCCTAACCTCCTCCAGCATGTTGAGGAAGTCAGTGTCTCCACCTATATTCAGCTGGTAGGTCTCGTCAATTTTGACTCCTCTATCCACGCAAAGCTTAACGAGTGTCTTATGCAGGACAGTGGCACCTATCTGGCTCATCACATCGTCACCGGCAACCGGTAGACCTCGCGACTCGAATCTAGACTGCCAGACAGGGTTAGATGCGATAAACACGGGCATTGCGTTGATAAATGAGACTCCGGCTTCGATGGCCGCTTGAGCGTAGAAGCCTGTAGCACTTGCGCTTCCCACTGGCAGGTAATTCACCAAAATGTCTGCTCCAGAAGCTTTGAGTATTGAACGCACGTCAGATACTGAAGCTTCGGAAACACGGACCACGTCAATCAAATATTTACCCACTCCGTCCAGCACTGGTCCCATTGATACCTGAACGCCCAGCTTAGGTACGTCTGTTATCTTGACCGTGTTATTCGGAGGAGAAAATATAGCGTCG
>JAHFOH010000027.1 GCA_023266955.1 Nitrososphaerota archaeon | reverse complement strand
TCAGGGTCTATGGGCACGGCTAAATGACGCCGATGTGATAGACGCTGATATAAACAATCAGCGTCTGGTGCAAAAGTCTTCTGTTAGATTAGCGTGGCGTGATGAATGTCTTCAGGCTCTCGGTGGCATCTCTGAGAGATTGAACACCCTTCAAAAACATGTCACGTTCGGCTTCATCCATCTCCAACTCCATTATCCTTTCAACCCCTTCTCCACCCAAGATTATCGGTGCTCCGACGAATAGGTCTTTCACGCCATATTCTCCTTCGAGATGTACAGATGCCGGTAAAAGCGTCTTCTTGTCTCTGACAACGCATTCAATCATTTTAGCGACGCAGGCTCCGGGACCATGAATCGTGGCTCCTTTCAGCGAGATTACTTCGATCGCAATTTTTCGAGTGTTATCTACTAGCTGATCTATCTGCTCAGGCTTGAGTAGGTCAGTCAAAGGTACACCGTTGATGGTGGTGTATCTTGGAAGGGGTACCATTGATTCTCCATGCTCACCTATCACCATGGATTGTACCGATTCATATGCTACGTTAAGCTCTTGAACGATGAAGTCTGTGAATCTAGCTGAATCGAGAAGTCCACCCATCCCGAAGACTCGCTCCCTTTCAAAACCCGTTACCTTGTATGTCAGATACGCCATTGGATCAAGGGGGTTAGTTACTACGAGGACCTTTGCGTTAGGTGCATACTTTGAAATCTCTTTAGCTATTGCTCCCACTATCTCAGCGTTCTGCTTCAGGAGATCTAGCCTGGTCTGCCCAGGTTTTCTACCGAACCCAGCTGTGACGACTACTAGGTCTGAACTTCTCATCTTGTCGTAATCATTTGAACCTTCAATTCTGACGTTTGCGCCTTGAGCTGAGGCCATGTGTCTGAGATCCATTGCCTCTCCCTGTGGAAGACCTTTGACAACATCGATCAGTGTAAGGTCCTCGATCTCTCTTGTGACAACCTGGATGGCTACCGATACTCCGACCTTCCCGGACCCTATTATTGTGATCATGCTTTGCCTCCGCGCATAAGCATCCAGTTGTCTTGGTCGAGATTTAAAAGAGTCACTGGGGTTGCGAACGAAAGGGGGTAACCTATGAAATGTCTGATGGCTATACCGACGCCCCTAAGAGCATCTTCAGCAGTTCTTTTGTCCTCTTGCCACCTTTAACCTTCGCCAGAATCTCTATATCACCTGTCGCAAGGAAATCGCAACGAAGCATTTCATAGGAAGTAACCACAGGAATGTCTCTTTTATCTTCTAGTATACCGTATCTCTTCCAAACCTCCTCAGAGCTAGGGGAAGGATACACTCTCACACTGCGGTGAAGGTAAGAGAGCAAAAAGGCCTGCTCATCCATGGTTAAGTTGAACTCTTCTTTTTCAAGTGTTCTCTTCACCTCTTCGAGGACATAGTCTGAGGAAACTAGGTCGCAGAGGCGTGTCAGACCCAGATCTAAGAGGAGAGCTTCGTTCCCTTCAAACAAAAGGCCACTTACCATCGTGTTAGCGTCGAGGAAGATTCTTACCGTAGCTTTCTTTCCAGGTTTCCTCAATCACTTCATCAACTATCTGCTGCACCCTGCTCCTCGAGAGACCGGTCTTTCTAATCTTGGCTCTGATCTTCGCCAGAGTATCACTATCGGCTTCGAGTTTTCTGATTAAAACCGCATCTCCTAGCTTATTCAAAACGATATAGGAGTCGCTCCGCAGTCCAAGCGCATCCCTAATCCTCTTGGGGAGAGTCACTTGTCCGGCCGAAGATACTTTACTGACGTAAGACTGCAAAGTAAGGCATCTAAGGATTCCTTAGATATTAACGTTAATGCAGGAACAGCAAATAGCTAATTTGTCGTGTTATGCGATCTTTCCGCTATGAGCGTGTTGTCTTAACGGTTAGCTTCCTCTCCTGTCTCTGATCGATGGGTATGTATTCACGTTCTAACGGTCCCACGTAATGTGCTCTGGGTCTAACAAGTCTGTTGTCCTCCAGGTACTCCATGACATGCGCAGTCCATCCTACCACCCTCGCAACCCCGAAGATGGGTGTGAATAGATCAGCGGGGATTCCGAAGAGGGTGTAGACTATTCCGGAGTAGAAGTCGATGTTGGGGAAGATTCCCTTAGCCGTTCCGACTTCTCTTATCATTACTTCCTCAACCTTTGTTGCTATTTCATAGAGAAGAGTTGAGCCCTTTGCTTCACTGAGGTCTTTGACATACTGCTTGAATATTCTCGCCCTGGGATCATATGCTTTGTAGACCCTGTGACCGAACCCGGGTATCTTCCTCTTCTCCTTCAGAGCTTTTAGAACGTACGCCTCTGCTTTCTCTGGCGAACCTATTTCATTCATCATCTTGAGAGCTGCCTCGTTCGCTCCTCCGTGAAGCGGCCCCTTCAGGGTTCCTATCCCAGACACGACGGCAGAATAGATGTCTGAGAGTGTTGAGGCTGTAACCACGCAAGCGAAGGCTGAGGCGTTCATCTCATGTTCAACATGAAGGATCAGAGTTGTGTCCATCACCTTTCCAGCCAGAACTGTGGGCTCTACACCTGACAGCATGTAGAGGAAATTTGCCCCATGGTCCAGCTTGGGGTTTGGTTGAATTGGCTCTTGGCCGTTTCTGATTCTATGGAAGGCTGAGACTACGGTTGGTAATTTCGCTGTAAGTCTAATGGATTTTCTCAGGTTAGCTTCTCGTGAATTATTTTGCAGCTCAAGGTCGAATGGAGCCAATGCTGAGACTGCTGCTTTCATGGCATCCATCGGCTGTGTAGTTTTCGGGAGTAGTTTTAGGATGGATAACACTTCGCCCGGAATTGACCTATCGGCAACTAGTTGTTTCCTTAGTTCTTCGTACTGACTCTTTGTTGGTAAGTCGCCGCTCCAGACTATGTATGCTACTTCCTCAAAATTTGAGTTCTTAGCTAATGTCTCTATGTCGAAACCCCGATAGAGAAGGCGACCTCTCTCTCCATCCACGTAGCTGATTGTTGATTCTTCAACTATAATGTCGTCAAGACCCTTACTAATCATAGCATGGGACCTGCTCTTGGCCATGAAATCTGCTCCTTTCGGGCTGAGCAAAGTTTTGTTGAGCTAATATACTGTTCTAGTTGTTTACCAGTTCTTGTTTTGTATTTTATGAGGTGAATCTGGTCTTCCTCGGCGATTGATTAGAGCGACTGATTTACGACGGGTTGGTAGGAGTTCTGACAAAAATTTTTTTTAAAAATTTTTCACACAAAAGTCTGTCTTAGGAGCTGCTCGCTACTTTGATATGGGTCGAAGGCCCGATATGAATGAACGGCAACCTTAAGGAGACACCCTTCTTGGTAATGGTGCCGTGATTTCGTACGAGTCCGTGTTTTGAATGTCCGTGATTTATATTCGACTCAAAAGCGCGTCTACGAACTCTACATCAAAGAGAAGTTCCAAGACGCTTTAGAGCAGGCTCTTCAGGCTGCAGAAAGGTTTCCTCAGAGGGCAACAACGACTTCATTCTGGATCGCCATCCTCTACACGCGCTTAGGTGAACGCGAGAGAGCGCTAGCCATCCTGCAGAGAGCAGTAAAGGAAGGAATTTGGTGGTCCGAGAAGGAGCTGAAGCGAGGGCTGCCAGAGGCGATGAACACCATAGCAGAGAGGAAGACATTCATATGTGAAAATGGGGATTCGGCTGGACTCTACCTAGGTACTGGGGATGGTAGAATCTTCGAATCTATGGATGAGGGCGACACCTGGAGATTGATAGCTGAAGATATGCCGGCAATTCAGTGCCTATTGCTTGTGAAATAACTCTGGATCCGCTATCTTGGTTTCGGTTATTTCTAGTTCAGACCAGGCGATAGAGAAGAGCAATATTGCTATTGCAGAAGCGAGGACGATCTGGATGCTGATTGCTTGAGCCACTGCTCCTCCCAAAAGAGGCCCAATTACTCCACCCGCATTAAGCCACGAGTTTTGTACGCCAATTCCTTTACCCCTCTCCCCTTCAGCAGTGACGTCGGTTATGATTGTTGTTATTGTTGTGCAGACAATATACGCTAGTGGGGCGATGTAAAGAAGGGAAACTACGAGTGGATCCTTTAGGAAGAGGAAGGATGTAAAGAGCGCTACTGAGGAGATAAGCCCGATTCTAATAATGGGTTTTCTACCAATCTTATCACTTATGATTCCTGTTGGTGCTATTGTTGCAGCTCCTACAAGGTATGCGAGGGTCGAAGAAATACCCCAGAGAAGCTTTGAACCTCCAAGCGTATTGACCACGTAGATGGAGGCTAGGGAGGAGAAGGCTGTAGCTCCAATCATATAGGTGAAGCAGGATATGCAGGGTGAGAGTATCCTCCGGTTCCGCAACACCTTGAGAGTGCTCACGCGATGGTTAGGCGAGCTTTGGTCTCCAGCCATTGCTGATGAATCCTGCTTTAACCCGAATCCAATAATCAACGCTGCAATTACAGCGCTTACGCCGCCCAAAAGGAAGGCGAGCCTTATGTCATACCACTGGTAAGTGATTCCGCCCACGAAACCTCCAATCGCTCCTCCAATAGCCCCGGAAGCAGCTAAGAGACCCAAAGAAGTGCCCCTTTTTTCACTTCCTGCTGTTACAAAAGACGAGAAGACAGGGGTGCTAGCGCTTATGAGAAGTGCAGATGCGCTCAGGGCTATGAGTATTTGCACCACATCTCGGGTGAAGATGAGGAAGAAACTTAGAGCCGCATAAGGAACAATACTGACAAGCATGAGTGCTTTGTTCTTCCCAGTCTTATCTCTAAGGACACCCCATATTGGCGAGGCAACGATGGCTGACAACGCTGGGATCGATGTTACCGAAGCTGCCAAGAACTCTGACTTGCTGATATCAAAAATGAATAATGGTAGGAAGCTGAGTATGACTCCAGTTGCTACTGAAGTGACGCCGAGAGAAGAATAGACTAAAGTCGTATTTCTCATGATCTACGGCCAGCTAACTCTTAGGTTTGTTCTCTTCTTACGAATTTAATGCTGACTTACTCAATCTGAATCTGGCTAAGTTGAATAGAGAAATATCGTATTCGGTTTTACCGTTGAGGAGCATATCTGAAACTATCTCTCCTATCACACTTGCGAATTTGAATCCATGCCCAGAGCAGGCGCTGACAATAATCACATTCCTATACTTTGGATGAAAATCAATTACAAAGTGGCCATCAGGGGAATTTGTGTACAGGCATGTTGTTGATGAACGGAGTTCACCGTTAGCCCACGGTAAGTGTCTCTTTAGAAATTCTTTTACCGGTAACTGATCTTCCTCCGTTATCTCTCTTCTTATCTTGTCCGGTTGACCAAACTCTCCAGCATGATGTCTCGCAGTCTTTACACCATCACCAGTGTCGGGCACACCGTAGAAATAGTAGCCACCTTTTTCTTGCCACATGAATATTGGCATCTTAGCTGCACTGAATAACTCCGGATTTTGTAAAGGGTTGAACCAGAATACTGTCTGTCTTTCACATTGCAATGGGAGCTCTAGATCAGGCAATAATCCGGTTAACCATGAACCTGAGGCAAAGATGATTGAATCAGCTGAGTATGTCTCATTCTCTGTCTTGGCAACGATCCTATCCCCATTAGCTTGCCACTTCAAAAGCGGGTCATTGTAATGGAATTCAGCGCCGAGATTTCTTGCTAGCGTTACATGAGCATCTATGCACCTTTCTGGAAATAACATACCGGCATTTGGCTCATAGACAGCTACTTCATGATCAGAAGGCCTGAATACCCGAAATCTATCTCTAACTTCGCCCGCTTCTAAAAGCTGGTGGAGTAGGTTATGCTTCCTTGCACTCCTAAGAGCTCCTGAGACTAATTCGCTGTCAGGAGTACCAAACATTAATCCTCCAGTAGTCATAATCAGACTGTTCCCAGATTCATCCTGAATCTTATGCCAGAGTTCAGAAGCTCTCTTCATTAATGGCACATAGTCTGGATGCTCATAGTAAGCAGTTCTAATGATCCTAGTCTTGCCATGCGAGGAGCCATTTGTGTGATTTAGATGGAATTGCTCTAAGGTTAATGTTCTGACTCCCTGCTTGGCAAGGTGATAAGTTATGGCACTTCCCATTGCACCGCAGCCAACGGCTATTGCCCCAAAATTCTTCATGATTCAGCACATGCAGACTTGACGATTAGAATAAAGCATTAAGTTAGACTCGAAAACCTAGGGGACAGATATGGTATTTGAAGCTCTCACTACCCTAGCACCTTTCGCCTCTCTGCCGTTAAGAATTCTGATTGGTATGGCCTTCATCGACCACGGCTATCCTAAGGTAATTGGTCCAGGACGCAAGCAGACCCGTGACTGGCTCAAGAGCATTGGAATACCTGGAGTTCTGGGACCATTGGCCGGGCTACTGGAGTTGTTGGGCGGCATATCTCTGCTGATAGGCTTCCTAATTCCATTAGTGGGAATTCTCCTGAGTCTTGAAATGATAGGGACCACAATTCTGAGCAAGAAGAAGCTGGGTAAGAAGTACCTGCTGGGATATGAGTTAGATTTGGCGTATCTCGCAGGTGCTTTAGCACTCATCGTCTTGGGAGGAGGTCCCTTCTCCTTAGACGCTATCTTGGGTCTGTAGTTATTGCCCTAAATTCGCTTTGCGTGTGCGTAATCAACCCCCCGGGGGGTCGAACATTGACGCAATTTCTCGTATGAAATTTAGGAAACGTAAGTATCCTGTACGCGACAAAGAGTCTTGACACACATCTCGGGAAAAAGATACTGTTTGGATGAAGGAATTGTATGTCAGGAAATTGCTGCTAATTGATAGCATCGGGTATGTTGGTTGCTATCAGGTCCTGATGAGCAACGGCGTAATCCCCGTTAGACGGAAGGGTCCTTGGGTTACGTAGGGCGGGAAGCACGGACCTGTAACGGGATTCGACTGTTAATGACTTCAGGGACGACTAGGACTGGAACCTCTGCGTTCTCTATGACTCTGCGGGAAACACTTCCTAGTGCTCTCACTCTGTTGATGCCCTGGAGGCCCCTGAACCCCATGACTATCAGGTCGACTTTCCTGTCGCTAGCCACCTGCAGGATCTTGTCGGACGGATTACCGAGCTTCAGAATCTCTTCACACTCCACATCCTTGGGGATGAACTTTCGGAATTTTCCCATGATTCTCTGCCCTTCTGCATACAGGTAGCCAGCGCTTGGGTTCTCAATATGTTCCATATTCGCGTACTTCGCGAATTCTTCAGACACATCGATCTTCGGTATGACATGGATCAAAACTATCTTGGCCTTCACACTGCTACCAAAATCGATTGCAGCCTCGAAGGCCTTTAGCGAGGCCTCAGAGTCGTCAACGGGGACAAGGATCTCCATCCTCTACCACCGTTTTTTTGGGAATGACGTCTCTCTTCTAAAGAGTGCAGACGTTTCTCAAAATTGGGAAAGCCCTATGTACAGAGTAAGGCCATGTCGCCCATAGACTCAGCCGAGGGAAGCGCCCAGGAATCTTCTGGTGTTCCACCGATGGTTAATGAGGTCACGCGAAATCATTCCTTGTAATCTAACACGCGACCCCAGAGGCTACCAGTACACTAGATAGCCAGACGAACGAAGTCTTGAAATGAATCTTATACCTCGACAATTCGAAGGTTAAGCTATATCTGACGTTATGAAGATAGCACTGTTGGATGAATAAAATGGTCAAGAGGACGAGGGAGAAGGCATTCGGTTTTGTATCGATACATGAGCCACGGCCTAAGCCTAGGGAAGTAGGAGTGACTGAAATCAGAGGGCCGTACTATACTTCCATAAGCTACGGATACTTGAAGGATCTATTGAGCGACTGGGGTGAGTATGTCGACGGTTACAAGTTTGCCGGAGGCTCCATGAGGCTTCTTACGAGAGAAAAGGTGAGGAAGATCATACAGATCTGCCACGATTACGATGTTTACGTGTCAACAGGTGGCTTCGTTGAGAGGGTTATAGTGCAGGGCAGCAAGACTGTAGATGATTATCTCAAGGAATGCAAGACGCTAGGATTTGATGTCGTTGAAGTATCAAGCGGGCTAGCGCCAATTCCGTTAGAGGACAAAGTGGAGATAGTCAAACAGGTGCAAAGATTAGGTATGCGAGCTAAGCCCGAAGTATCCCTGATGATAGGAGCGGGTGCCGGGACTCACGTAGTAGGATACGAGGAGGAGATGAAGATGAGGGATTTCAATGATTTCGTCAGAGAGATTGAGATGCATTTGGATGCGGGCGCGCATATGATAATGGTGGAATCCGAGGGGATAACCGAGGATTTACCTCCTGAGAAATGGAGAAAGGGCGTCATAACCAAACTGGTGGATAAATTCGGCTACAAGACTTTCATGTTTGAGGCGTCTGACCCACCGGTCTTTAAGTGGTACCTCAAGACATTCGGTAGGAATGTAAATCTCTTCATAGATCACTCGCAAATCGTCGAGTTTATGGCTTGGAAGACGGGGCTGTGGGGAGACAGGAGCATCTGGCAGGGAAAGAAACTGAGCTATCGCTCAGAACGATTTGTGTCGCGGTAGCAATAGGACGTATTAATGACGCGTTAGCGAAGAATCTCTTTGTAGCTTACTCGTGCTCACATCCGTCTTTCAGAATCAGGAATTCTTTCGAGAAGATTCGTGAGGTCCGCAACTTGAAGACGGTCCAAGTTTCGGACAGCATCTATGATTTCCTTCCTAAGGGTTGCACCGACATCGTGTGCGCTGAGTTTCTGAAATTTGTTCACCACCTTGTTCCAAGGCATTGGGCGGGTAAAAAATCCCTCGAAATCCACTTTTTCTTTCCGCAAGACTCGTCCACTTTTCAAATGGACTATTAATCGACAAGGCATCTCATCGGGGAATCGTCTACTGTAATCGTCATTCGGTTTAACATACACTTTTCGAAGAAGAGTTTGAACATCCCTGCTGACGATTCGCTTTGGAAGGTATTGGTCAGGCATTACGTTTCCATCTAGAATGGCTACTGCCACGATATATGGGAGGCTGTGGTCTGCCTCTTCTTTGGTCTTCACATCTTTCTTCTCCCCCTCCTCCCCTCCTCCAATGATGTTGTATGCAACGTCGAAGATTTCGATTTCAATCCTATCAATATCGTCTGCCTTGAACTTGTGTTCCTCCTTCAACTCGAGGATTCCTTCAACTGCTGATTGTGAATGAAATTCCGCATTATACTTTTTCAGGCTGGTGCGGGTAACTCGTTCAAGATTCTCTTTGGACCAGTGGATTTCAAATTTTCCCGCGATTGATTCCATGAAGCCTTTCTTCCCCTCAAAGACTTCGATAGGCCCTGTAATTCCACGCATTGCGAGGAAGGCTGAGTGAGTGGCGCCAAATGCTGTGTTGGGATAGGCGAGACCCTTCCAGTGGGAAAGTCTTCCTGTACGCGTTACCCGTAGCGCATTGAAAGCGGTGCCGCTGATAGCTATTGCATTAGCCGTCTTCTCTGCATTTAGTCCTAAGGCTTTGGAGACGCCTGCAGCTGCAGCATAGGATCCTTGCGTAGTGTGGTCGAAGCCCCTGTGTCGAACTGGTGCTACATCACTGAGTCGGCATTGCACCTGATATGCCACCGCCACGGCTACGAGAAAATCCTTTCCGCTTGCTTTTGCGTATTCTGAAGCAGCCAACACGGCACCGATGTTATCGCTGGGATGACAGCTTTCGCCTTTTGCTGTGTAGGTGTCGTTGAAATCTAGATAGCGTATTAGAGCTCCGTTGTAAAGAGCTGCTCGGTCTGGAGCGGTCTTTCCTCCTCCAAACAGTGTGCAGTGTCCTTTACCACCGAAATCTTCAATATGCTTACGGAGCATTCGGACTGGGTCGCCTTCTAAAGCTCCGATCGCACAGCCTAGGGAGTCCATAACCCGGATTTTCAATTGTCTTTTCGCTTCTTTAGAAAGATCTTTGAAAGATGCCCCTACCACAAATTGGGAGAGGTCCTGTGCGAGCGTCATTTTTTCCCTCTGCATGTTGAGCTTTTCTTCTCAGACGTATAGAATAGGTTTCCTAGCCGGGGTGCTCAGATAGAACTTGATGTGGGGCGATGAGACCGTATATGGACAAGACAATCCAGAGTATGATAACGCCGATTAGGAGACCCATCATGAACATCCTTTTTCTAGGATGAACTTCAGAACTCCTGTCAAGTAAGGGAACAATCATGAGTCCTATGAATAACGCTATTGAACCGTAGAAGATACCTGAAATGCCGAGGAAATCTTCTATTGCGAATATCCAAAGGAAGGGCCAGAGAGGCTTTGTCACCTCAATTCCTTCTACCGGAGGTTGCCCAAGAGGAGCTGCAACGGCCAGAGATAGAACTGCGAGGATCGCAAAAACTGCAGCTCCTAACAGCAGTAGCCTTTTCAGATGGCTGGTGAAGGGCAGCATCTTCGCCGTGAACGTTCGTATCCAAAACGGCGTGGATAAACCAAATCTCTTGATCAGATAAAAATGGGTCAACAGCAATGGAACTATCAATAGCGGAAGAATCGCTATGTGCGCGACGTATACCCGAACGGTTAGTGGAATGCTAACGGCGAACTCTGGCGAGAACCAGTATCCCAATGCTCCTACAAATTCGCCGATCTCTACGTTATGCTCTAAAGCTTCAAGACCTTCTTGATCCCACTTTAACATTGTACCAGTGAATACGAAGAGCAGGCCGATGATTCCGGCCAAAACTCCGATCATCCATTGCAGCTCTCTTGGTCTCTTGTAGGTAGCTGTTATGTAATTTCTAATAAGATGTAGACCTAGGACAACCACTATCCCGTTAGCTGTCCAGAAATGGAGGCTTCTGAGAAATGCTCCAAATGGCACTTCATTGACTATGTGCCATATACTGGCATATGCTAGAGGCCAATTTGGATTATGGGGAAAGAAACCTGCCTGGGCTTTTGGCTCCGTCACTGGAAACGGATTGTAGAATTGAGCCAAAAGAATTCCAGTTAGTGCCTGAACTATGAACAGAGTTACTGCTGTCCCGCCTAGCAGAAATGGTAGGGTGTTGCCATGTTCTGGAATGGCGTATGCTAGACCGCTTAGACTAAGTCTTTCGTCCAGAACTCTCCAGATGCGTCGGAAAAAACTCGGAGATGAGATCGTCATGTCATCTCATCTACAATACAGTTCCCCATTGGAGAGATCTTCTTGTGCAGCAGCTTCCACTCCAGAAACGTTGAACTGCCCGAATATCTTGGTCGAGCTAACTCCTAGAGCTTTTCCTAGAGCTTCGAGGTTGCCGTACACGTCCTTTGGACCGTAACCCCAGAATATAACCTGCTGTCGATAGACTTCAAGAAGGTTTTTGACATCCTCTTGCGACAGATGCTGCTTCCATCCATCTTCTATGATCTTTTCGGCACATTTCCTCAAAGAGAAGTCTCCGAGAAAGTCCCTGGATTGCTCGATGAGTCTCATAGCTTAGTCCGAAAGACTCTGGGGCAGAGCGAGCTTAGTCGCTCTCAGTCTCTGACCTTCACGTACGCTTTGTATGACCAACTGTCTCGCCGTAGTGTCGAGTTTCTCAGCCATTCTCTTGATCTTCCTACTCTCTTCTGGACTGCACTTCATAGCAAGAGTTTCTACTGGCCAAGCGTCCCCCTTACCATACTGCCACTGTGACTACTTCTCTACTATAAAGAGCCCTATCATTCCAGCATCTGCGTGGCTTACCACGTGGCAGTGAAACAGCCATACGGCTTCAAACTGCGGCGTCACTACAATGGTATCGGCCGCTCCAGGCAATAGCTGGATCAGATTTGCTGGCCAGATTCTTCCAGGGAAGTATTGTTGAGAAACAGCGTTTAGCCCGTGCAGGTGGAACGAATGATAAAGGTCTCCCATGTTTATGATATGCATTCTAACACTTTCTCCTACCTTCGCTTTGAAGACAAGCAACGTCTTGTTGAATTGCTCGGCAACCCCGGGCAGACCTTTTTCCTTGAAGAGTTCTTGGAGAGCCATTTCCCCTCCGGGAATTCCTTTTCCATTAAGGATGAAGGGAGGAGCTTTGTTACCTACAACATTGAATCCGATCTCACTCATGAATATCACGAAGTCTTTCATAGCAGGCTTATCGGGCTCATCAACTATTATCGCTCCGTACAAGCCCTGCTTGATGTGGGTGACTATAGGGAATTGGTCAGAGGAGTGGCAGTGATAGTAGAAGATCCCAGGCATGCTAACGGAGAATTCATACGTGTAGTCTTTGCCTGGAGGGATCATGGCTCCCGCACCGACGCCTGTGATTGTGTTAGCTTGACTTCCGTCGTACTTGAATTCGTAAGGAGCTAGGTGAGTATGAAAGCTGTGCGTTAGATTTTGGAACTGGTTGATTACTCTAACTCTAAGGGTCTCCCCTACCTTTGCTCTAAGAGTGGGGCCGGGAACGGTGCCATTAAAGGTCCAAGCATGCCAAACTGTATTGGGACCCACTTCGATCGAGGTAGGCTGAACTATCAGTGTATACTCCCTCACATTCTGTGCGGTAACGGCGGGTGTAATCGCTGGGCCTACTGGCAGCTTCTGGATACTCGGTGCAGCTAGGATTCCGCCAATGAATGACATGATGAGGAGTGCGATAAGAATCAACACATACGCACCTTTGATGTTTGGATTCGGTGGGGCGGAGTAGGAAGCGCGCCTTAGACGGTTTGAAGAAGGCGCTTCTGATCTGACTAGAAAGGCTAATGCACCTATGAAAGAGCCCTCGAGTGACTTGACCAGTATTCCA